>JBAXGN010000254.1 GCA_037139415.1 Verrucomicrobiota bacterium
TGGCTGCCGGACAATCATGACGCTTGTGATCAAATTCATCGCAGGGAACATATAAAGGTAGGTTCGCGTCCCCTATTTCCCAGCGCGAACCAACCTTGGGCTGAAGGCCACATCCCCGTTGGGGATGATTGAAAAAGGTTTAAGGCGTCACCTCCGTTGCCGATATTGAATATGTGAGGTCGAATAACCGGCCCCACTTAAAGCATTAAATTGTTATGTCATTTGATCCCACCAAACCGGAAAATAACTCATTGATCAGAGCTGCAGAGTTGCGCGCCCAATTCAACGGCATCAAAGCGGAGTTGGATGAGCTGCGGGCGCAAATCGCCGCCCTCCCCGCCGAACCGCCCGGACCGAAGGGTGATAAGGGTGATCCCGGCGAAGTCACCGCCGCACAGTTGGCGGAAGCACTGAGCAACCTTAGTGCGGCCCTCATTGCCAATAGCAGCGCGAACAGTAACGGGGTGATGCCGATGGATTTCGCCGTGAGCGATCCGCCGACGCAATGGGAGCTGGGCACGATCTTCAACACGATCAATGCCTTGATCCTGGCCTTGCGCCGGTCGGCGTGAAGTCAAGGTCGCGTTGCATCATGGGAAAATGTTGCCGGGTAACATTAAAATAGCCGGGCGCCAGGGCTGCATTAAGCGCGTTGGCATTCCGGTATATTCCCGCGCCGCCATTCTGGCATGAAAGAAGCGGGGACTACTTGAGCAATATTTCCCGGGCCCGGGCAACATCGCAGGTGATCTGCGTTTGTAATGCCGCAAGGCTGGCGAATTTAGATTCCTCGCGAATTTTTTGGCCGAAGATGACTTCCAGTTCCTGACCGTAAAGATCACCGGTAAAATCGAGCAGGTGGACTTCGAGACGGGGCAGGGGAGTCGGCGAGGCCAGGGTTGGACGGTTGCCGAGATTCAATACGGCGGGATAGGTCTTATTCTGCCACAACACGTGCGCCGTATAGACTCCCAAGGGGGGGAGCAACAGGTCGAGGATGTCTAAATTGGCGGTGGGGAAACCAAGTTTGCGTCCCAATTGATCGCCCATCTGAACTTTGCTGAAGACGGAGTAAGGTCGGCCCAGCATCTGGCTGGCGTCGGCGAGTTGCCCGGTTTGGATGTGCTGGCGAATCCGGGTGCTGCTGAGGACCAGGCCGTGGTTGTTGATCGGTTCCAATCCGTTGACGTTGAAGCCATGCCGGGCGCCGAGTTCCTGCAAGAGTGCGAGGTTGCCGCGGCGTTGATGACCAAAGAAAAAGTTGGTGCCCACGCTTAAACTGCGCAAGGTGCCGCATTCATGGACGAGCCGCCCTACAAATTCCTCGGCGGGTTGCCGCGAGAATTCCAAGTCGAAATGGTAGAGCAAGGTGGCATCGGCACCCAGGCTGGCGAGGGTCTTGAGTTTGTGGGCCAGCGTATAGATGAGTTGGGGGGCGCTTTGGGGGTGGACCACGCTTTGGGGATGCCGGTCAAACGTGATGACCACGGTTTGGGCGGCGTGCGCACGGGCGTCCAGAATCATGCGCTGAATGACTTGCTGGTGACCAAGGTGAACCCCGTCAAAAACGCCGATGGCCGCGCAGATTGGTTTGCCAATCCCACGCAACTCCATTGGTTGTGACGCCACGAGCATCGGGAGGACCTATTCCATCTGGAGCAGTTTCAGGAAGGGCACGACGTGGCGCTCCAGTTCTGCGGCGCTCCATCGCAGTGCCGTGTCGAGCGGGGTGGCGTTGGCAACATCAAATTGGCCGGAGGCGGTGCGGCGCAGGGAATTCAGATGGGCGCCGCAGCCCAGACGTTGGCCCAAGTCATGCGCGATGGTGCGCACGTAGGTGCCCTTGGTGCAGGCCACGCGGAAAGTCCCCACCGGCTCCTGATAGTGCAGGAAACGAAAACGATAGATATGCACCAGCCGTTCTTTGCGTTCGACTTCAATGCCTTTGCGGGCCAGCTTGTATAAGGGCACGCCATCCATTTTGATGGCGGAAACCATGGGCGGCAACTGCATCTGGTCCCCCTCAAATTTCTCAGCGGCCTGGTTCAATTCGTCCAGCGTCATCAAGGGCACGAGTTGGGTGCCGGTGATTTCCCCGTCGGCATCATAGCTATCGGTAGTTTCGCCGAATTTCATGGTGCCTTCATAGACTTTGTCCGAGCCCATGAGTTTTTCGGAGAGTTTTGTGCCGCGTCCCAGCACGATGATCAACAGGCCGGTGGCGGCAGGGTCCAGCGTGCCGCAGTGGCCGACTTTTTTGATGTCAAACTGGCGGCGGAGTTCGGCCACCACATCATGCGAGGTGGGGCCGGATGGCTTGTCAATCAACAACGCGCCGTCAAGTGGGGTGAATTCGTGCATTATTTCGCTTGGTCGAGGGCTTTCTTTACGGCTGCAATGACCCGCCGCTGCACGGATAACGGGCGGCCGGGAATACGGGCTCCGGCTGCTGCCGGGTGTCCGCCGCCGCCAAACTGGCCCGCCACCAAATTCACATTCACGTGCGCGCTTTTGGAACGGAAACTCAGGCGGGTTAATTCCGGCTCCAGTTCCTCCAGCAAAACGGCGACGACGACTGGTTCAATATCCCGGATATGATCAATCAAACCTTCGCAATCCTCGCGATTCGCTCCGGTGCGCGCGAAATCGGCTTTCTTCAGCCAGAGATAGGCAATCTGGTCATGATGCGTCAGGTGGAATTTGTTATAGACGTGACGCAGCAGGCGAACCCTGGAGAGTGAGAAAGACTGGTACACTTCGCGGCAGACCTTGGAAAGGTCCGCTCCTTTTTTCACCAATTCAGCCGCGACGTGATAGGTGGAGGGACGCGTGCTGGGATATTGGAACGAACCGGTATCGGTCGAGATGGCGGTGAACAGGCAATCCGCAATCCGGTTGGTAATGGGCCAGCGGGCTTCCTTAAGCAGGCGGAAGATCAACTCGCCCGTGGATGGCTCGCGCGGTGAAACCCAATTGATGTCGCCGTAGCGTGAATTACTGGCATGATGATCAATATTGATCAAAACCTTGCGATTTTTGATCCCCTCGGTTGCGGAACCCAAACGTTCGAGCGTGGCACAGTCGAGCGCGATGACGCAATCAAACGCACCGTTGCATTTCGGCTTGTGCAGAATTTTATCAGGGTCCAAAAAATGCAGTTTCTGGGGCACCGCGTCCTCATTCCAGCACGTCACCTCTTTGCCTTGCTCGCGCAACGCCAGGGTCAGGGCCAGTTCGGAACCGATGCAATCCCCATCGGGGCGCAGGTGGCCGACAATGCAAAACGAGCGATGCTGCTCAATTTCGCCCAGAATGCGATCAATGATTTTCGGGCGCGCCTTCATTTGGGGGCTGGGGTTTGTCGAGTTCGTCCAGGATTTGCAATACCCGGTTACCCCGGGCGATGGAATCGTCCACCACAAAACGTAATTGGGGTGTGTATTTCATGGTGAGCGACCGGCCGAGTTGGGATTGGATCAGCCAACGCCGTTCCTGAAGCAGGGCAGTGCCGCGCTTCAATTGGTCGGCACCGCCCAGAATGCTGACGTAGATCGTGGCGTGCTGCAGGTCGGCGGCAACATGCGCTTCATTGACGGAAATGAGGCCGGCTTCGGCCACCGGCAGTTCGCGGCGAATAATTTCGCCGACCTCGCGCTTCAATAATTCGCGCACGCGTTCGAGGCGCAGTGACATGGCAATAAATATAGCTTAGAGCTTTTGGGCGACCTTCTCGATGGAGTAGCTCTCAATGCTGTCGCCCGGAACAAACTCGTTGAAACCATCAATGCGGATGCCGCACTCCATGCCGGCGCGCACTTCGCTGACCTCATCCTGGAAACGGCGCAATGATTGGATCACCCCTTCATACACCAGGCTCTTGCGGCGCATGATCCGCGCCTTGCCGCGAACCAAACGGCCAGTGGTAATAACGCAACCAGCCACATTGCCGCCTTTTGAAAGTTCAAAAATCTTGCGTACTTCCGCCGCGCCAATCAGGGTTTCCTTGATGATTGGGTCCAGCAGACCGGCCATGGCCTCCTTCACCTGGTCAATCAATTCATAAATGATGGCGTATAACTTGATTTGCACGCCTTCGCGTTTCGCGACATCCATGACCCCGTTATCAATGCGGGTGTGGAAACCCAGCACGATCGCGTTCGAGGCCGACGCCAGCAAAACATCAGACTCGGTAATGGTACCCACCGCGCTGTGAATGACTTCCATCGCCACTTTGTTAGATTCGATCTTTTTAAGCGATTCCACAATGGCTTCCATCGAACCCTGGGTATCGGTTTTGACAATCACCTTGAGCACTTTGTTGGAAGTGGCGTCCAAAGTGCTGAACAGGTTTTCCAGCGTTACCTTGGTGCGGGTTTCCGTGCCTTGCAACCGCAGTTCCTGCACGCGTTTTTCGGCGTCTTCACGCGCCAATTTTTCATCCTTATAGACGCGGAACTCGAGTCCGGGTTCCGGCACGCCATTGAGCCCCAAGACTTTCACTGCCACGGATGGGCTGGCTTCCTTGTGGCGTTTACCGTCTTCACTGATCAGCGCCCGGACCTTGCCATAAAACTGATCGCACAACAGGATGTCCCCGATCTTCAGAGTGCCCTTGCGGACGAGGACCGTGGCGGTGGGGCCGCCCGGCTCCAAGCCGGATTCGATCACATTGCCCTTGGCCATCCGGTTGGGGTTGGCTTTTAACTCCAGCATGTCCGCTTGGAGCAAGATCATTTCCAACAGTTTGTCCACCCCCTGTTTGGTTAGGCCGGATACATCCACAAAGATGGTATCGCCACCCCATTCATCCCATAACAGCGCTTTATCGCGCAGTTGCTGACGCACTTTCAGCGCGTTGGCGGCCGGGTGATCCATCTTGTTTACAGCGACAATGATCGGGACCTTGGCTGCCTGGGCATGGCTGAGGGCCTCCAGGGTTTGGGGCATCACCCCATCATTGGCAGCCACTACCAGCACCACAATGTCAGTAACATTCGCTCCGCGCGCCCGCATGGCGCTGAAGGCGGCGTGTCCCGGTGTATCCAGAAAGGTAATTTGCTGGATCCGTTTTTTGTCCTCGGGATGCGGAAAACTGATGGTATAAGCGCCAATGTGCTGGGTAATGCCACCGGCTTCCCCGCCCGCCACATCCGACTGGCGAATACAGTCCAGCAAGGTCGTCTTGCCATGGTCCACGTGGCCCATGATGGTGACCACGGGCGCGCGTGGTTTCAACTGCTCCGGTTTATCTTCCGGATCAATGTCCTGAGTCTTGACGATGACTTTCTTGACGCCTTCACCCTTGGCCCGTTTTTCCATCTCAAATTTGAAGCCATGCTTGGCGCAAATTCGGGCGGCCACCGCTTCTTCGATGGCTTGATTTACCGTGGCGAAAACGCCGGCTTCCATGAGATCGGCGATGATTTGAAACGGCTTGCGCTTCAACTGCTCGGCCAGGTCCCGCACAATAATCGGGGCCTTCATCGTGATAACGACGGCGTTGACTGGCGCTTCGTAACGTGATTCGCCGCGTCCGCCGCCACCGCCGCCCGGTTTTTGAGGGTGTCCGCCGCGTTGCGCACCGGGTTGATGACGCTGGAATTTAGGATCGGGTGCCCGCTGTCCATGGTTGGGCCGGTTATCCCGCCCATCGTTGCGGTTGCCATCTTGACGGCCCTGGCTGGGGCCGGGTTTCACTGGTAATTTAACCGAGCCCACTTTATCGCCTGGTCGGGGTCCCGGTTTTGCTGGCAGTTGGATAAAGCCCACTTTGTCCCCGATTTTTGGCGCGGGCGGTGGGGGCGGAGATGGCGGTGCTGGAGGCGGCGGGGGAGCAGAAATGACTTTAATCTCCGGCGGCTCGGCCATCACGCTGGCTGGCTTTTCAACCGGAGCGATCACTTTTGCCGTTACTGGCTCTGGCGCATACGCCTGCGTTACTGGAGGAGCTGCTGGTGGAGTCGGCGGTGCCACCGGGACGGGAGCGGGCGCGGGCGGAGCGGGTGGTGGTGGTACCGGATGTATATCTTGAGGTGCTGCCGCGACGGGCGGCGCTACGGGCGCTGGTTGCACAACGGGCGCTGGCGGAGCTGCGGCCTCTTTGACTGGCGCGGGTGCTTCAATGGCTGCCGGAACTGGTGCGGGTACCGGTGGTGGCGGCGGCACTTCAGAAACAGCTACGCTGGTTTCGGCTGGTTCAGATGCCGACGCCGGTGCGGTTGGCTCGGCTGGTACTTGTGGTGGTGGCGGCGGTGGTGGCGCGATTACACTTTCGGCTGGGACCGGATTCGTGTCCGGTACTGGCGCGAGTGTGGCTGCGATCAGGAGGGGAAGATGCTCTTCCAGATACTCGGCGGTGATCTTGTCCAGCGTGCTGGACGGTACCTTGGCGCCAACAATGCCCAGTTCCTTGGCTTTCGCCAAGACCAACTTGCTTTCGATTCCGTGCTTTTTTGCTATGTCGTATATCCGAACGGGCATAATATTTTAGTTCCGCCGTAATTTCATCGTGGCTGTTGCCGCTAACTGGCTCAATCGGCTGAATCTCAGCCTTTGAGTGCTCCGTCGAGTTAAATGGATTGTCGGTCCGCCTCGGTTTTGGCGGCACTCATGATGACTAGCGCCTGATCTCCGATTTCGGGAATTTCGGCCAAGTCGTTCACGTCCGCCTGTAACAGATTTTCAAGGCTGGTGAAACCGTGATGCACCAGCACATCCGCATGTTGCTTGGTGATCCCGGGGATGGCCGCCAGCAAATCCACCGCATGGGCGACCTTTTCCTCGAACCCGACGGTGGCGACGTGTTCTGCCTCGATGTCCACATTCCAGCCGGTTAACCGCGAGGTCAGGCGGGCGTTTTGTCCCCGTTTGCCGATGGCCAACGATAACTGGTCTTCACTTACCAGGACACGCACATAGCGGCGGCCTTCATCCACTTCAAATGCTTTTGCCTTGGCCGGTGCCAGCGCGTTGGTCAGAAAATTGCGAATATTGGGGTCCCAGCGAATGATGTCCACCTTTTCATTGCTGAGTTCCCGCACGATATTCTTCACCCGCTGCCCCCGCAGCCCCACACAGGCGCCCACCGGGTCCACATTCTCATCACGGGTCCACACGGCCAGTTTGGTGCGAAAACCGGGTTCTCGGGCGATGGCCTTGATTTCGATCGTTCCGTCGTTGATCTCTGAAACTTCCCGGCGGAACAATTTAACCACAAATTCCGGGGCGGCTCGTGAGAGGATGATTTCCGGCCCCTGTGGGCCATTCTCGACCGCTTTCACGTAACATAGCAGCCGTTCACCCACTTGGTATTCCTCAGTGGGCACCCGTTCGCGATTCGGCAGCAATGCCTCGTATTTGCCAAGGTCAATGGTGACATCCGAACGTTCAAAGCGGCGCACCACACCATTAATTATATCGCCCACGCGGTCTTTGAATTCCGCGTAAATCATTTGTTTTTCCGCCTTGCGGATGTGTTGAAGCAATGATTGTTTGGCGTACTGCGAAGCGATGCGGCCAAAGTTCGCCGGCGTCACTTCCACTTCCAACTCTTCGCCCAATTGGGCGTCGGCCTTGATCCGGCGGGCATCAAACAACGAAATCTGGTCATGCTTGGCCAGCACTTTTTCCGATACCACCAGTTTGGCAAAAGCCCGGATGTCGCCATTCTTCTGGTCAATGGTGCAGCGCAATTCCCGGGCGGGCCCCACCGCCTTTTTAGCGGAGGCCACCAAGGATTCATGCACCGCCGTGATCAGAACTTCACGGCTGATGCCTTTTTCGCGTTCCCAAAAATCCAGTACTGTTAAAAAATCAGCGTTCATAATCTGTCGTGCCGGCATTGCCATAGGGAACAAAAAAGTCGGTAGAAATTGATTCTCCGACTTCCGCGCCCGTGCCGAAAATGCCAGCTATACCTATATTTTGCAGTGACTCTATCTGGTGCCGTGTCTGGCGTCAAGTTGCATTTCAACTCTCCACTTTTGTCCATCGCAGATCGCATTGAACCACCCTGCAAGTAAGCATAGACCAAAAAGAGGGGGTTTTGGAGGTAACATCCGGTATTCATTCCTCACGGCTTATGCGCATTCGCGGCAAAATCTGTATCGGTGACTGCATTGTCCTGCTGGAATTTCATCTATGTGGTAACATTAAGCACAGACCTGAGCGCGTATTTTCGCGCGTCTCCGTGGGAATACGTGACTGGATAACATTTTTGGATTGGATAAACATCATTGAATCAAATACGGGAACCAACGCAGTATATGAAACCGGCCAACTTGCTAGTATGAAACTGGGATACATCGGCAGCACTGGTGGGGTTGTGTCCTATCACGAGCTGCAAAACGTGTTCATCAATGCCACCGTCGGGATTCCTTGGGACAACAACAGCGGGGATAGCCGTTGGAACACTGCGAGCAACTGGCATTTGGATGGAGTGCCCGTTGCAGGGGCCGAGATCGTGTTTGAAAACACTTATGTTCAGAGCGCTCAGACGATTGATTTTGGGAGGCGTACAGATCGTGCGAGGCGTCTCGTTTTATGCTGACTTTCCCGCCTTTCATCGCACGTGCGAGTGCGGTGGAGAACGGTAATCATAGCCTTTGGTCACATTATGGCCGACTGGCCTTATTTTTGAGGTGGTTCAGCTTTACTTTTTGCCGATAAGTGGTATATTAGCGGTACAGAATTTTATAAATGAATCTTGGACTAGCAAACAAACACTACTGGGTGTCAGCCTGTGTAGTGTGTCTTTGGATGAGCCTGTGGCAGGTCGTCCAAGGGGCGGTCGTGTTTCCCGGTGAATTTGCGCCGGGCGGCAACTGGTCGGCGGCACCGGATCGGGGCAGCATCACGATGGACTCGACGAGCATTGTGATCACCGGGCCGA
>JBAXGN010000255.1 GCA_037139415.1 Verrucomicrobiota bacterium
GCGGTTGTCGAACAGCGGTTGTCGAACAGCGGTTGTCGAACAGCGGTTGTCGAACAGCGGTTGCGCTATTGATCGCACTGATCTCCCTTGGAATTGCATCTGCCCGCCTCGCGGCTGCCGATAAAACCTGGAGCGGTGCCGGTACGGATGTGAACTGGAACACCGGCCCCAACTGGGGTGGAGGTGTGCCCGTTGGCGGTGATAACCTTATTTTCGGGGCATTGACGCGCCGGACCAATAACAACAACATTGCCGCAAACACCGCTTTCGGTTGGCTCACTTTCAACACCGGCCCCTTTGCCTTGGGGGGCAATGTTTTCTATTTAACCAACAGTATCACCAACTCCGCCGGGGCGAACTTGATCAGCAATACGATCTCGTTCGCCACCCCGTCGGCAGCAGGCCAATTTCAAGCCACCCAGATTTTATGGAATGCCGCCGCCAGCGGCAATGGCGCGCTGGTCCTCAAAGGCTTCCTGACCAACAGTGCCCCCACAGGCACTGCGTCCGGCACGAATGTCCTTCTGTTTGGTGGCTCGGGTGATTTCGGGGTGAGCAATGTCATCTCGGGCGTGGCGGGTCTGATCAAAACCGGTGCGGGCAACCTCACGTTGGGAGCGACCAATACGTATGGTGGCAATACCACAGTTGGTGCCACGGTGGATACGCTGCTTTTGGGCGGCATGATCCGGGCAGGCGCGAATTACGTCATTCCGGGGGTTGGCGCGGGGCGCGGGAATCTGAATATCTCCAATGCCACTACGTTTGACCTGAATGGCACCATGCAGGCACTCAACGGTTTGAATGGCGACGCCACCGCCTCGGTGGATAATTACTCGGCCAATCCTGCCGTGCTGGGCATTGGCTCTAACTCCTTTTGGGGCGGCAACATTCAGGATACGCATGGTGGCAATGTCACCGTGAGTAATTATGGGGGCGGAGCTACCTTTTTCACCGCTGCCAACACGTATCATGGGCAGACCAAGATAAGCGGCGGCATGTTGATCCTGACCAATACCGCCACGATCTTGAACAGTCCCGTGATTTATGTGAACAGCGGCAAGTTATTTCGCATTGATAATACGGAGGCGAACAATGTGGCCAATCGCATTGCGGACACTGCGACCATGATTCTCGACCAGGGCAATTTCTTTTTTGAAGATCAAAATACCGGTGCCAGTGGTACGACGTTTAGTGAAACCATCGGCACGCTCATCGTGACCAATCGCGATAACCGTATTGATGTTCAGGCCGCCGCTCCCGGCCAGACGAATATTCTCACCTTTGCCAATGTGCTCCGCTACAACGGCGCCACGTTGAATGTGACCGGCGGGGGGCTTGGCCGGACCAACCAGACTTACACCACCCGCCTGATTTTCACCGATCCATCGGGGCTAACCAATGTGGGCAGCGTGCTTGGCATCGTGCCGTGGATGCGTGATAATGGCGATAATTTTGTCCGCTATAACCCCAACGTCAATTCGCCCCAGACGATGACCGGCACCCAGGATTATTGGCTGAACGCGCCCGAGACCGCTTGGAATAACAACACGAACCTCGTCCTTCTGCGCTATGGTCAGACGCTCACTGCTGACCGCCCCGTGGGCGCGCTGAATCTGGCTTATTCACCCGCGCAAGCCGGGTCTGCAGTTGGGCCGCTGAATCTCGGCGGTAACACCCTGCGCATCGCCTCCGGCTCGCTGCTTATGTCCTCGCGTGATTTCGGTGGCCAGTGGCTCATCACCAACGGCACGCTCATCGCCGGGGTGACGCCGGGAACCCCGGCCGAACTGATTGCTTATACCCGGAACAACAATTTTTCGCAGTTCGGCCAAGTGGGGCTTGCGACGCCGTTGGCGTTTACCGGCAACGAAATCGCTGCCACGATTGCGGATAATTCGGGTGGGGCGGTACAGTTGACCAAAGCCATCGGTTATACCCTGATTTTATCCGGTAACAATACGTACTCCGGCGGCACTACCATCCAAAGCGGTGGCGATACGCTCATCCTGGGGAACGGTGGCACGTCGGGGAATGCGGGTTATGGCAATATCACCAATTTTAGCAACCTTGCTTTTAATCGCACCGATGATTACACGTTTACGAACATTATTCGGGCTTCCGGAGCGGTCGCCAAATACAACACCAACTCGATTACCTTCACCAGTGACAGTCCCTATAGCGGGGCTTTATCGGTTTACAACGGCGCCACTATCCTGGCCGGCCTCAGCGGGCGCTTCTCCGGTGCCGCTTATTACAACGTCTTCCGTGGCTCACTGGTGATTTCCAACGCGACCGGTGCCAACCACGGAGATCGCTTGAAGGACAGTGCCAACGTCGCGCTCTACGGGGGGGCGATGGTTTTCACCAACGACGGTTCCAACCAGAATTTTACCGAGACCGTCAATTTTCAAACTGCCATGGGCAGCAGCAAAGTTATCGCCGGGCCGGCTCAGGTTGGTTACAAATCCGTGCTGACGCTGAATGCTCCCAATCGCCAAGGCTATAATCCCACTTTGAATATCGTCGGGCCGGGGTTGGGTACCAACGTGATTGCCAGCGGCGGGGCGACCAACCTGGTGGTTTTCTCTGGTGGCACCACCCTACAGAATGGGACGTTTAATCCCGCTTATATCATTTCCGGCACGGAATTCGCGAAGTATGCCACAAACTCGAGTCTCAATGTGACTTCGGCGATGCCGATGATTGACTTGGATTATGCCTTAAATGCGCTGGAGGCTGTTTGGGTCGGCACGACGAATGTCAAGTGGACGGCGGGGGGGGCAATCACCTTGTCCGGCAGCCGCTCCGTCAATACTCTGAATCTTGCCCAGACCGCCGGCACGACGTTGGACCTCTCGGCGGGTTCGTTGACAGTTTCCAATTCGGGCATTCTGGCCAGCGGTGATTACCCGGCCAGCATCACCGGCGGCACACTTAATGCGGGGGTGGCGGAGTTGATCTTCCACGTCATGATCCCCACCAACAGCGGCAACGCGCTGACCGTCAGTTCCGCGATCACCAACCAGCAGAACAGTGGTACGGCCTTGGTTTTGACCAAGAGCGGCCAGGGCAAGCTGGTGTTGTCTGGCAACAACCTTTTCAATGGCAACACCGTCCTCAATGAAGGCGTGTTGAGCGTGGGAACTATCAGCGACACCAGTCCCAGCCCCATGGGCACCAATGTCGGCACCACGATTTATCTACGCGGGGGGACGTTCCAATTCACGGGGGATAACAGTGCCACCCCTACCGCCCGCAAGTTTGAGGTCAACAACAACATTGGTGGTGGCATTAATGTAACCGCTGGCAATAATCTGGTACTCACGAATGCCTTCGTGGGCTCCGTCGGCTTCTCCGAGTTGCTCAAGACCGGCCAGGGAAAACTCACGCTCGGAGGTACGGTGGATAACGTCAACCTTAAGGTCCATGTCAAGGAGGGTAAGCTCGTGCTCAATAAGTCAGCCGGTGGCAGCGGATACCGGGCGGTGTATGGGATCACCGGGGTCTCTCCTGGCGCAACCATTGAATATGGCAACACCGCTTACGGCGATCAAATCTATGATAGCGGCAACTTCGTGGTGCTGAACATGAATGGGCTATTCGATTTCAAAGGCGCGAGCGACGGTTTTAACAACATGACCGGCACTGGGCTGGTAACGAACAGCGCGGTGGGGACCACCACCTACATGACCAACGGAGCGAATGGTTCCGGCAGCATGACCACAGTTAATATTGGTGACGGCATCGGTTTTGGCGGCGGGACGGTCGCGTTGGTCAAGGGGGGCGGCGGCAATAGCCTCGTCCTTACCGGGAACAATGCCTATCATGGCCGCACCTATATTAATTCCGGCGTACTCATGATTGATAGCGACACCCGCTTGGGCACGCCGCCCAGTTCGTTCACCCCGGACCAACTTATCCTCAACGGCGGAAGTCTTGGCGGCATCGGCGGCACCGTGGGGATTCACACGAATCGTGGCATTACCCTCGCCACCGATTCTGGAATTGAAGTTGCGATGGGCACCACGCTGTGTGTGACCAGCGCGATTACGGGTAACTTTACGCTGACCAAGAATACCGAGGGTACGCTTGTGTTGCTCAATCCTGCCAACAACTGGACCAATGGCCTCACGATCAGTGGTGGCATCGTTCAATTGGGTGCCAACGAAGTAATCCCCAACGGTACCGGCTTGGGCAACGTCACCATCAATGCCAGCGGGGCCGGCGGCATTGCGCCATCGGCTTATCAGTTGGCTGGTACGCTGGACCTGAATGGCTTCAACGAGACGATCAATGGGCTGACAGTCAACAACGGTCCCAATTCCGGCAAGGTGCTAAACAACGCGCCCAATACCATCAACACGCTGACGGTGGGTGATGGTGACGGCGGCAGCACTATTAGCGGCGGTCTTTATGACAACAATAACAACCTCGGGGGCGTGTTGGTCCTGCGCAAGATTGGAACGAACAACCTGTTTTTGACGAACACCACGAATTATCACAGCGGTGGCTTCATATTTGAAAATGGACGGACGGATTTTGTGGACGACTATTCATTGGGTGCGGTGCCCGCGACACCGACCACCAACTTGGTCTTTAACGGCGGTGTGATATTTAACAACAGAGCGATAGCTGCCCAAATTGCAACCAACCGAACCATTAACCTCCTGGCGGGGGGCGGTTATTTCATGGCAGGTTATACGCCTGGCACCTTGACCATTAACGGACGCATCACCGGCGTGGGGGCTTTGAATTTTGGCTTTGAGAACAGCACAAACATCCTAACCAACCCTGGCAATGACTATGCCGGTAAGACCATTGTGGGTAATAACGTTCCTAACACATCCCACAGTGGCTTGGCACCCAAGCTGAAGCTGGGAGCTTCGGAAGTGATTCCGAATGGTCCAGGCAAGGGATTGCTACTCCTGACCAATGGCAGTTTGGTGGATATGGCTGGATTTACTGAGACGGTGAATGGCTTGGGGGCTTGGGGTTCCGCTGTGGCCGGTACGATTGATAATTCGATTGGTAACGCGAATCTCATCGTCGGTGATGCGGGCACCACCAGTTCGTTCAACGGTGTGCTCAAGAATACGTTCGGCACGCTCAGTCTGACCAAAATTGGCGCGGGCAAGCTGACCTTGACCGGTGTGAACACATACAGCGGCGGTACGACCAACGCCGGTGGCACCCTCAACATCAATGACGACACCGCACTGGGTGCGGCAGCACCGCTGGTTTTCGCGGGAAGCAGCACGCTTCAGGAGGCAGGCAACCTTGCTTTTTTGGCCACCCGTCCTCTTATCATCAACAATGGCGTTACCGCCACCAATGATGACCAGGGTTTCTCCATCACCATCAATAGCATTATTAGCGGTCCGGGCAATTTGACCAAGGCCGGTGCGGGAACACTCAGTCTGTACGGTGCCAACACCTACTCCGGCAACACGTTGGTTACGGACGGAACACTGCTGATCACGAGTGCGCATCAAGGGGGCGGCGGTTTTCAGGTTAACGACGGTAAAACGCTAACGATCGGCTTCTCGGGGCCCGGCCAGACTGTTCCCATGAGTTCGCTAACGCTGGGCAGCGGTGCAACGCTGAATTTCACCGGCTGGGCGACCGATCCGGCGAACCCTTCGGTATGGGCGACCAACTTGGTGGTCAATGGCACGGGCACCATTAACATCAGCGGACAGTTTGTCGCTGGTGTCACCATTCCGCTCATCCGGTACACAGGCGCCATCGGCGGCAGCGGGTTTGCCGGGCTGCGGCTGGGCACACTGCCAGACGGCACTTCAGCCGCTTTGCAGGATAACGCGGGTGAGGTTGACTTGGTCATCACCAGCACGCCGGGTACGCATGGGAGTTATCCCATTACTTGGACGGGTGTGAACAACGGCAACTGGGATGTCAACACCACGACCAACTGGGTGGACTACTCGGCATTCGCAACGACGTATTTGCAATCTACCGAAATTGGGGATGTTGTTCGGTTTGATGACAGCGCCTCGGCTTTCACGGTGAACCTGACCACCAATCTCGCGCCAGCTTCAGTGACGATCAGCAATAATTCCCAGAATTATCTGTTCACGGGTTCCGGCAGGATTACCGGCACCACCGCGCTGATCAAGCACGGTGCTGGTAGTGTGACCTTGGGGAACAGCAATACGTTCACGGGCGGCACCATCTTTACCAACGGTGGTGGCAAGATTGTGATTGATGCCAATAATGCGCTCTCCGCCGGGGCAATGATTAATTTTGGCAGCTCGGGCACCTTGGATTTGAACGGCAATAGCCAAGTAATTTCCAACCTGACCTTTACCACAGCGACGATGACAAATGTTCCGGCATTGACGAATAACTTTACCGCCACAGTCGTCGGCGTGGCTGGATCAACCCTGATTTACAATGGAACTGCGGATCTGAATGTGGGGCCGAATGTAATGGCAAATACCTTGGCCAGGATCACCAATACCCTTGATATGTCCGGTTTGGGCAATTTTGTATTCACCGGCTTTGGTAATACTAATACTCTGCGCGTGGGCGGATATGTGAGTGGGTGGGGCAATCAATGCGGGGTTATCACCTTGGCCGCTTCTAACACCATCGCCGCCTTGGCGGTTGGAGTGGGGGATTTCACATTTAATGCGCCTCAGAATTATACGAATGCCATTCATTTGGGGCAGGCCAATAGTCTATCGCTTGGCAGTCTGAATGTGGGCTCCACCCGACAGGCGCACGCGCTGATGGATTTTGCGACAACTTGGACTTCGCCTACGCTCACGTTGCGTGGCACCAACGGGCCGTCCAGTGGTGTACCCAACGTCTGGGTCGGGTCACAGAGTCACTATGGCAACGACAATCTCTACCATGTCCTCGATCTATCGGCGGGGAGCGTGGATGCCGTGATAGACACGTTGACGATTGGGCGCATGGAGGGGCGCTTCGGAACGGAAAACGGTCTATTTGCGATGAACGCTGGCAATATGACTGTCACCAACATCATGCTTGGTCAAAACGTCGTGATACTCACTGGAACCGCTGGGTTTGCCACCAATAGCGTTGCCAATGGCACTTTGACCTTAAGCGGTGGCACGATCAATGCTGGGACTGTGACGTTATCCGATACCGTGAGCAACGTTCTCAGCGCTAGTGGTACTTTTGTCCTGACCAACAGCGGTTCACTACTTGTTAAATCCATTACCCGAGGGCGCATAGTAGGTACCAATGTGGCCACGGTGACGTTAAACGGCACCAACGCGGTGCTTGATTTATTGGGTGGCGCCATCGGTACCAACGGGATTGCGGCCACCTATGTTCCCAATCTCAACTTCCAGGCAGGCACGCTGAAAAACGTCGCGGAGATCAACGGCGGAACCAATCTGGTGAAGACGGGTACTGGCATCCTGACCTTGGCGGGCACGAACGCCTATAGCGGGGCCACTGTGGTGAGCAATGGAACCTTGCTGGTGCAGGGGATCATTGATACCAATCTGGTCACCGTCTGGGGTGGCACCTTGGGTGGCAATGGTCAGATCAAAGGAACGGTATCAATTCAATCCAACGGCACTCTTTCTCCGGGCAGCAATGGTGTCGGCGTCCTCGCCGTGAATAACAACGTGAGGTTAGGTGGCGCAACGGTCATGGAAATCAGCAAGGTGGGTTCGATGCTGACTAACGATTTGGTGACGGGCATTAACACGCTTACGAATGGTGGCACCTTGAATGTGGTGTTGGCTGCTGACAGTGATCCGGTAATCAACTTTGCGGCGGGTGATACTTGGCAGTTGTTCAGTGCCGCGTTTTACACGGCTACCTTTACTGTCACCAATCTGCCTGCGTTGAGCAATGGCCTTGTTTGGGACACTTCCGCTCTCAATACGCATGGCACGATTCGCGTGGTGGGTGTCGCGGCGGGTGGAATAATCGTTACCCCTTCGCCGACCAATACCGTCGAGGTTGGTTCCCCGGTGGGTTTCTTGGCCACCGCTTCGGGCACCCCGCCGATCACGTATTATTGGTATGCAAACTCGAACTTTGCAACGCCGGTAGTGGTGACCAATGTGTACACCAATGCCTCCGCAGCGTGCGGAGATGACCACACCTGCTTTAATGTGGTGGCGAGCAACACCTACGGCGTGGCCATCAGCGCACCGGTATATGTGGCAGTGACGGATAGCAAGCAACCGGCGTTTGTGATGGACTTGATGCCGGGCACGAATACCACTGGTATCGGCTCGAACTTCACGCTCTCGGTGAGCATGGCATCCAATTGCCATAGTCCAGTGTTCACCTGGTTTTTCAATGCCACCAATGTTTTGGTGCAGAACAATACCAATACCCTGGTGCTGACCAACCTGCAGATGACCGATTCGGGCAAGTACCTGGTGATGGTGACCAATATTAATGGAGCGACCAATAGTGCGGAAGTGACCTTGGTGGTGACCAATCACATTATTCCACCATTCAATTTAAGCATTTCCCCTGCGCCGACGAATACCGTTGAAGTGGGTAATACGGCCGGCTTCCTGGCTGCTGCCTCAGGTACATCGCCAGACTATCGCTGGTACCTGAACTCGAACTTTGCCACCGTTGTATTCAGCGGGGCAGCCTTCACCAATCCCGTGGCGCAATGCGCGAACCGTGGCGATTACTACAATGCCACAGCCAGCAATGAGAACGGTGTGGCCATCAGCGCGCCAGTATATGTGATGGTGACGGATAGCAAGCAACCGGCGTTTGTGACGGACTTGATGCCGGGCACAAAC
>JBAXGN010000256.1 GCA_037139415.1 Verrucomicrobiota bacterium
GCGACACAGCAGGTTTCGAAACCTGCGGTACGGGGAAGGGACCTTCCATTGCGGATTGCGGAATATTCGAATGCGGATTTCGGATTGCGGATTGCGGAATGCCTGATAGGTGTTTTGGTACGATCAGTGTTATCGGTGTAATCGGTGGTTCAATTCCGGATTTTTAACCACGGATTACACGGATGCCACGGATGAAAACCAGATCCGCTCGGAATGCGGAATGATGAAGATGCCAGTTCCAGAAGAATAGCGCAGACACAACCATCAAAGCAAATCCGGGACCGTGCTAAAGGCAGAAGGATAAAAGTCCGGCCACGGGAGCGCAGCACGGCTGGGCTCAAGCTAAGCCTTGCTTCTGCGCGGCCATGAACGCGTTTTTTATCTTCCCAGGCGTATATGGCGACAAGAGCAGGCCTTCCTGAACTCGCTTTAGCAAGGCCGGGCACAAAGGAGCGTGCGTGCTGATGGTGCCTTGTTTTATAGCTGCCTCGAGGAGCTGGAGCTCTGCCGCTCTCGCATCGGCGTAGAAAACGATGGTTGGATGATCCACGAAGGGGTGTTCACCCGGACGAATTACAACGGAGTTGTCGGAATTGGAACGCTGGGTAGTGAAGTTAACGATGATGACCTCGCCGGTCTGAGGATTGACCGCCGTCACAAGAATCCATAGGTGCGGTCTATCGTGCCGCGGCTTCACCATCAAAACCGTATCCCCTGGCGCAAGCATTTTACTAATGAGCGCCCAAGAGGTTTTCCATCAAGGCGACTTCTTCAAGTTCGTCTTCGATGGCGGTAATCTCGGATTCTTTTTTTCCGCCTGCCTTCAGGATGTCGCGATACGAGATCGGAATGGCACTGCCCTGAGGATCTTTCCATTCCGGCAGTTGGTGCGTTATATCCACCAGATTCCAGCGCGTCTTGGCCCCATATTTTTTGAAGATTTCATCCAATAATTGCATTTCCGCAGTGGAAAGTTCATCTTCACCTGGATCGCTCTGAAGTCGAACTGAATAATGTTCCGGCTCAGAGACGTGCTGCGCCCAAATGGACGGATCCCCCGGTGAATCTTCCTCAGTAACCAAGTTCAACACGTGGCTCAACACCGGACCATGACGCATGGAAACGTACTGGTCAGTGGTGATGGATCTGCCCCAACGCAGCAGCGCCTCGCGGTCGGCCAAATAAAGGAGCTTAATGAGCTTCAGGTAGCTCATCGAACTCCCTCGCAGCTTCAGAAGGCGGGCGGCCGCCTGGGTAGCTTTCCGTTCGTTGAATGGCAGGTTCATGGTTCGTTTCTTGTACAGCGGAAAACTGCCTGATTCCGTCCCGCAATGCAAGTAAAAATGCGAAAACGGATTCCCATCGCGTTGAACATTGGGGAGCCGAGCCAGAAGGCCATGGCAAAAAAATTGGGAACCAAATTCCTTTTGCAGAAAGATGAACCGGCAGAAAAATGAAGACCGGGAAATTTTAACCACGGATGACACGGATGGCATGAATGAAAAACAGCTCAGTTCGGCAGGCGGCGTGCGGAACCTTTGAATGCGGATTTCGGATTTCGGAATGCGGAATCGGCTAAAGCCGGGAATCCCCGGTTTTTGATGTTTTTGGCGGTTTCTGGCGTAAGTGCCTTATTCCCAAGATTTAACCTACATGGTTTTGGTGCAAACTCCGGTTCAACCACCCCAAAAACCTCAAAAATCATCAAAAAACCATGTGTGTTTTGGCAAAACCTACATGGGTTTGGATGAAACCCACATAGGTTTGGTCCAAACCCACATAGTTTTAGCTGAAACCTACATAGTTTTGGGTGAAACCTACATAGGTTTGGTCCAGACCCACATAGTTTTAGCCGAAACCTACATAGGTCTGACTGAAACCTAGACTGGTTTGGCCAAAACCCACATAGGATTGGTCCAGACCCACATAGGTCTGGCCGAGACCGACATGGGTTTTCACCAAAACCACGGCCCCTTAAAGCGGCTCCCGAGGCTTTGACAGGCAAATCCTGGCACTGCGCTGACCGGCGGCACCGCCCGGCGTTTCGGCCCGCTCAAACGACCACCAGTTTTTCTTGCGGCAAGAAATCCCAACGGCCTTGGTCGGCGACGTTCCGCAAGTATGCGCGGGTGGATTCCAAGTGCGATGCCGTCTGTGAGGTGGCGGCGATTAAGGCGATCAAGGCGTTATTTGTCGTACTCTCTTTCTGCGCGCATTGCGTCAGCCATTCGTCAAACCAGCGGCATAGGGCGTCGGGCAGGGTTTTCGCCGCGTGGAGGGCAACGATGATTGCATCGGCCTGGACGGCGGCTTGGACGGCTTGCGTTAACAACGGCGGATGTTCCAGGAAATCCATCTTCCACCACGTGCTGCGGAGCGTGCCCGTCCCGACGCGGCGCACCGTATGGTCGCACACCGCCCAGGCCCATTCCCGGGTCAGCAGGTCTTGATAGGCGACAGTAACGTTTAGCTCCATCCACGGTTCCGCGGGCTCCGCCGTCGCGGGGAAGGAGTGGACAATCGGGTCGAGTGATTCAGCATGTTTTGCCATAGAACAGCCTTTCGCTAGAGCTAACTTACGCGCGGATGGCGCTCTCTGCCATGGGGTGAACACCCCATAGCGGGGGGGACGCGAAAAGCATAAACTGACACTGACTATGAATACGCGTGTTCCTTTTCTATTGCCCCCGCTGCCGCCAGCGGGTACAGTGGCTGTACTGCAATGAAAAAGAATTCTACGCCAAAACGCCACGTGAAGAAACCAGCCATCACCACCACCCCGGAACCCCCTGCCCCGCCGGCCAAGGTCCCCTTCCCCATTGTAGGGATTGGGGCTTCCGCCGGGGGGTTGGAGGCGCTGGAGCAATTCCTCGCGGGCGTGCCGGCGGGCAGCGGCATGGCGTTTGTCATTGTCCAGCACCTGTGCCCCACGCGCCAGGGCATCATGCCCCAACTGTTGCAACGGTCCACGCCCATGAAGGTGGTGCAGGTGAAGGATCGCACGGCGGTGCAGCCGGATTGCGTGTATGTGATCCCGCCGAACAAAGACCTCTCCATCCTGCACGGGGTGCTGCACCTGCTCGCGCCGATGGCGCCCCGCGGTTTGCGCCTGCCGATTGATTCGTTCCTGCGCTCGCTGGCGCAGGATCAGCAGGAGCACAGCATCGGGGTGATCCTGTCCGGCATGGGCTCGGACGGCACGCTGGGATTGCGGGCCATCAAGGAGAAGGCGGGCGTAGTGCTGGTGCAAGAACCAGCGACGGCCAAATTCGACAGCATGCCGCGCAGCGCGATTGAGGCGGGGCTGGCGGATATCGTGGCCCCGGTGGCCGAATTGCCGGGCCGGATTCTCGCCTATCTGAAACGCACCCCGCTCCTCGTCGAGCCGGAACTGGCCCTGGAAGACAAGGCGCAAAGCGCCCTGGACAAGGCGATCATCCTGCTGCGCGCCCGCACCGGCCATGACTTTTCGCAATACAAGCGCAACACCCTGTACCGCCGGATTGAGCGGCGGATGGGCATCCACCAGATTGACAGGATTCCCGCCTATATCCGGTACCTCCAGGAGAATTCCCAGGAGCTGGATTTGCTCTTCAAGGAGCTGCTGATCGGCGTGACGAGCTTCTTCCGCGATCCCGCCACGTGGGCGCACCTGGCCGAGGAGACCCTGCCGGCGCTGCTCGCGAGCCGGGCGCCCGGCCACGCCCTGCGCGCGTGGGTGCCCGGTTGCTCCACCGGGGAGGAAGCCTATTCCCTGGCCATCGTGTTCAAGGAAGCGCTGGAGCTGGCCAAGCCCAAGCCCAAACTCAATTTCGCCCTGCAAATCTTCGCCACCGACCTGGACCGGGACGCGATTGACAAGGCCCGCCAGGGCCTCTACCCGGAGAACATCGCCGCCGATATCTCGCCCGAGCGCCTAAGCCGGTTCTTTGCCAAAGAAGCCCACGGCTACCGGGTGCGCAAAGAAATCCGCGAGCTGGTGATCTTTGCCCCGCAGAACCTCATCATGGACCCGCCCTTCACCAAGCTGGACATTCTGAGCTGCCGCAATCTGCTGATCTATCTGACGGCGGAAATGCAGAAAAAACTTATGCCGCTGTTTCACTACAGCCTCAGTCCCGGCGGGCTCCTCTTGCTCGGCAGCGCGGAGACGATTGGCAGCTTCACGAACCTGTACACTCCGCTCAGCGGCAAATTCCGGCTCTTCCAGCGGCGCGATTCCGCCCTACAGCCGGACAGCATTGAGTTTCCCTCCGCCTTCACCCCCGTCCCGCACGCCGAGGCGGAAGCCCGCCTGGCACCGAAACCGGCGCTCAACCTCCAAACCCTGGCGGATCAGTTGGTGCTGCAGCGTTATTCCCCGCCCTCCGTGCTCACCAATGACAAGGGGGACATCCTCTACATCAGCGGCCGCACCGGCAAATACCTGGAGCCGGCCGCCGGCAAGGCCAACTGGAACATCTTTGCCATGGCCCGCGAAAGCCTGCGCTATGACCTGACCAACGCCTTCCAAAAAGCCCTGCGCCAAAAAACACCCGTGCGCCTCCCCGGCCTCCAGGTCGGCACCAACGGCGGTACGCAGTTCGTGGATATCACCGTGCAGACCATTGAGGACGCGGAGCCGCTGCGCGGGTTGGTGATGATCGTCTTTGCCGACGCGCCCGCGCCGGTGGCCGCCACGGTGCCCGACCGGGTGTCGAAAAAGCACGCCCGGAGCGCGCGTTTGACGGAATTGGAGCGGGAACTCCAGCATGCCCGCGAAGAGTTGCGCACCACCCGCGAGGAAATGCAAACCTCGCAGGAAGAACTGAAATCCACCAACGAAGAATTACAGTCCACCAATGAGGAGCTGCAATCCACCAACGAGGAACTCACCACCTCCAAGGAAGAGTTGCAATCGCTGAACGAAGAGCTTCAGACCGTCAACACCGAACTCCAGACCAAGGTGGACGACCTGTCCCTGGTCAACAGCGACATGAAGAACCTGCTCAACAGCACGGACATCGCCACCCTCTTCCTCGACAACGACCTCAACGTCCGCCGCTTCACCCCCCAGGCCACCAAAATCATCAAGCT
This sequence comes from Verrucomicrobiota bacterium, assembly GCA_037139415.1. Classification (NCBI taxonomy): domain Bacteria; kingdom Pseudomonadati; phylum Verrucomicrobiota; species Verrucomicrobiota bacterium. Next base: position 5,077 of record JBAXGN010000256.1, read on the forward strand.
CATCCCTGCCGACGTCGGCCGCCCCATCACCGACCTGGTCTCGGACCTGAACGACCCCACGCTGGCGGATGACGTGCGCGAAGTCCTGCGGACGCTGACCTCGGCGGAAAAACCGGTCGCCGCACGGGATGGGCGCTGGTACACCGTGCGCATTATGCCTTATCGCACGCTGGACAACCGGATTGACGGCGTGGTCATCACCTTCGCGGACATCACCGTGGCTAAGACGCTGGAGGCGAAGCTGAGGAGTGGGAAAAACCAGTGAACAGTAAACAGTTATCAGTGAACACGCCCCAATGAAAAAGCCACCGCCAACCACCGCCGCACTGCCAATCCTCGACCTTGAGCCGAAGCACTGCCCGATGATGACGGAGCTTTATCGCCATGCGGAAGCCCGACTGCATGAACGGCAGAAAACTGCGCCGACGGAGCACGGCGCACCGAAATCGGCGGCTGATCCCCAGCGGGTGCTTCATGAATTGGAGGTCCACCAAGTTGAACTGGAAATGCAGAACGCCGCGCTTAAGGAAGCCCGTGACGCGGCGGAGTCGGCGCTGGAGAAGTTCACCGATCTCTACGATTTTGCCCCGGTTGGCTATTACTCCCTGGATGAACAGGGGCGAATTCTGGAGGTCAACCTGACCGGGGCCGCGTTGCTAGGCGTAGAACGGTCCCGGCTCATCAACCGGCCCCTGCCGCGATTTGTGCTCCCGGCAAGCCGACCCATCTTCCTGGAGTTCCTGAAAAAGGTGTTCGCCGGGACTAAGAAACAGGTCTGCGAACTGTCGCTGCTGGACGAGCATGGGGTCGCCTTTTGGGTGGACCTTCAGGCCCTGGCCGTCGTCCCCCTGGGGAAAGCGCAGCCCTGGTGCCGGGTGGCGGCCTCGGACATCACCGCCCTCAAGCGGGCGGAAGAGGCGCAACGCCGCGTCGAGGCCCTGGCCGCCAGCAACCAGAAGTTGGAGCGGGAAATCGTCCAGCGCAAGGAGGTGGAAGTGGCCCTCAAGCAAAGCGAGCAACACCAGCGGCAGTTGCTCGAACAAGCCCGCCAGCAGCAGGAACAACTGCGGCACCTCTCCCATCAAATCCTGCACGCGCAGGAGGAGGAACGCAAACGCATCAGCCGCGAGCTGCACGATCAAATCGTGCAGACCTTGGTGGGCATCAACGTCCACCTGGAAACCTTGATCCAGACCGGCAAGGCCACCCCCAAGCAACTCAAGGAACGCATCGCCCGCACACAACGACTGGTGGAAAAGTCGGTACACATCGTGCATCAGTTCGCCCGGGAATTGCGCCCACCGCTGCTGGACGACCTGGGGCTGAACGCCACCCTCCATGCCCTCCTGAAAGACTTCCGGAAACAGACCGGCCTCCACGTACACTTCACGACCTGTGCAGCCGTGGAACAATTGAGCAGCGACCAGCGCACCGTGCTCTATCGCGTGGTGCAATCCGCCCTGGCCAATGTCACCCAGCATGCGCACGCCAGCCGGGTGAAGATGAGCCTCCTGAAGCCTGGAGAAGCCGTCTGCCTGGAAATCAACGACAACGGCAAGGCCTTCGACGTCGAACAGGTACTCAACGCCCGGAAAAACAAACGCCTGGGGCTGCTCGGCATGCGCGAGCGGGTGGAAATGATCGGTGGCACCCTCAGCATCGAATCCGCCCCCGGTCCGGGCACCACCATCCGGGCGCATATACCTTTTGACCGTAAGTCGGCTCGGGGGGGGGGGGGGGAGAACCCACTTACAAAACCCACTGAAACCACACTTTAAATGACCATGAAAAAGACCATTCCAAAACCCGCTTTACCAATGCCGCATTTGCCCAAGTGCCCCACGGGCATCCAGGGGCTCGACGAAATCACCGATGGCGGTCTGCCGCGTGGACGACCCACGCTGGTCTGCGGCGGCGCGGGGTGCGGCAAAACCCTGTTGGCCGCGGAGTTCCTCGTGCGCGGCGCGGTGCAGTTTAACGAGCCGGGCGTGTTCATGGCGTTCGAGGAAACCGATGCGGAATTAACCGCCAACGTCGCCTCGCTCGGGTTTGATCTGGCGGGCCTGATCCGGCGCAAGAAAATTGCGATGGACTACGTCCACATCGAGCGCAGCGAAATCCAAGAGAACGGGGAGTATGACCTGGAGGGGTTGTTCGTCCGCCTCAATTACGCCATTGATTCCATCGGCGCCAAGCGGGTGGTGCTGGACACGCTCGAAGCGCTATTCTCCAGCCTCCCCAACGAAGGCATCCTGCGCGCCGAGTTGCGCCGGCTGTTCCGCTGGCTCAAGGAGAAGGGCGTAACCGCCGTCATCACCGCCGAGCGCGGGCGCGAACAACTCACCCGCCACGGGCTGGAAGAATACGTGTCCGACTGCGTCATCCTGCTCGATCATCGGGTCAATGACCAGATTGCCACGCGGAATCTGCGGGTGGTGAAATATCGCGGCGCAATGCACGGCACCAACGAATTTCCCTTCCTCATCGGCGAAGAGGGCATCAGCGTGCTGCCCATCACGTCGCTGGGGCTGAATCACACGGTGTCGAGCGAGCGGATTGCCACCGGCATCCCCCGGCTCGACGCGATGCTGGGTGGGCGGGGCTTTTTTCGCGGCAGCAGTATTCTGCTCTCGGGCACGCCCGGGACCGGCAAGACCATCGTCGCCACCAACTTTGCCCAAGCCGCCGCCCGGCGTGGCGAGCGCGTGCTCTTCTTCTCATTCGAGGAATCGCCCAGCCAGATCATCCGCAACATGCTTTCCATCGGATTGCGCTTGGAGCCGCTGGTCAAACGCGGCTTGCTGCGGTTTCACTCGGCGCGGCCCTCGCTCTACGGCTTGGAAATGCACTTGGCCACGATGTTCAAGGAGATCACCGCATTTCTACCCCAGGTCGTCATCATGGACCCGATTACCAGCCTGATGGACGCCGGCACCGCCTCCGAATGCCGGGCGATGGTGACGCGGCTGGTGGATTACTTGAAGGCCCGACAAGTCACCACGCTCTTCACCAGTCTGACGCAGTCCGGGCACGAGCTGCAACATAGTGAGGCCTCCATGTCCTCGCTCATGGACTCCTGGCTGTTGTTGCAAGACATGGAAGGCAACGGCGAGCGCAATCGCGTGCTCTACGTGCTCAAGGCACGCGGCATGGCGCACTCGAACCAAATCCGCGAGTTCCTGATTTCGGACCGGGGCATTGACCTGGTGGACGCCTACATCGGGGTCAGCGGTGTGTTGACCGGCTCCGCCCGCGTGGCGCAAGAGGCTTTGGAAAAAGCCGCTGTGCTCGCCAACCAACAGGAAGCCGCGACGCTCAAGCGCGAAGCGGAGCGCAAACGTTCGGCGCTCGACCGGCAAATCAGCGGGCTGCGCTCCGATTACGAAAGCGAAGCACTGGAACTACGGCGCATTGCCGAACAGGTCGGCACGCGAACTTCCGTGCTGGGCACCGAGCGGGCGGCCTCCGGCCTCTTGCGCATGGCGGATATCAAGGTGGCGGCCAGCACGCACAGTAAACCCAAACCCGGGAAGAATATTTCATGAACACCAAAACCTCCCAGCCGCGCGCCTCCCGCTCCCCAGCAACGGTGTTAATTTTTGCAACTGTTTTCGGTGATTTTTTTATCCGT
>JBAXGN010000257.1 GCA_037139415.1 Verrucomicrobiota bacterium
GCCTAAACCAAAACAGCTTACAGAAAAACGACTATGCTAACTCGTAAACTGGGGCCTAGCGGGGGGATTTTCCCCCAGACCGGTGAGGGGTCCGCCCGGATCGGGGCGGGTTTCACCGGTAGCGGGGAAATTTTCCCCCGTAGCGTGGCGGGTTCCGCCGGGAACAGGGCGATGTTCCCCCTTAGCCGGGCCATGTTGCCCTGTAGCGAGGGGGCTTCCCCCCAGAGCGGGGGGATCTTCCCCCGGAGCCAAAAAATCGTTCACTGGAGCCAATAAACCATCCAAACACAGTGATTTACGTCAAAAACGGCCCATTTTGGGACTCCTCAGGCACACCCGCGCTCACTCCAGAGGCCGGGGCAAATCCAAAGCGGTGTCGCCCGCCGCCCCTTTTTCCCCCGGCAGTTGCCACCGCGCCAAAATTTCCCGCGCCGGCCTGTTTGAGACTCGTCGCCTACGTTTTGAATAAGGGAAGCGGGCAGGCGCGGGAAAGCGAACAAATCGAGCCCGGAAATTTTCACAAACTTGGCAGGTGACAATGCGGCCACGAACGGGCATGGTACCAGCACGCATGAATAACCTCAGCGTTTTGACTTTAAACGCGCGGTTCCGCCGATCTTGGGCGCGAGCCGGTTTCCTGATTGCGCTGGTTGCCTCCACCCTCGCGGGCGCTACCTCCCCCGCCCCGGCATCCGGTTTGTTGGCGGAAATGTTGCAGGGGCCGCTGGCCACTATTCAAGAGGTGGTATTCTCCGTCCGCCCGCACGGCACCGATGGACACTGGTACGCCAACTTCGGCTACCAATCCGGCGACGCCAACCGACCGATGTATGCCGAGGGTGGTTCGCGGTTGTGCAAACTGAATTTGAAAACCCGGCAGGTGACGGATTTGCTGGCCGACGCCACCGGCACCATTCGCGATCCGCAGTTGCATTATAACGGCAAGAAAATCCTGTTCTCGTATCGCAAGGGCGGCACGCCGTATTTTCACCTGTGCGAAATCAACACGGACGGCACGGGCATGCGGCAAATCACCGATGGCCCCTATGACGATATCGAGCCCATCTATCTGCCCGACGGCGACCTCATGTTCTGTTCCTCCCGCTGCCTCCGCTGGGTGCAGTGCTGGTTCACGCAGGTCGCCACGCTTCATCGCTGCGACAGTCAGGGCCGGAACATCCATATCCTATCCGCCAATGTGGAGCAGGATAACACTCCGTGGATGATGCCCGATGGCCGCGTGCTTTATATGCGCTGGGAGTATGTGGACCGCAGCCGCGTCAAATACCATCACCTTTGGACCATGTACCCGGATGGCACCGGCCAGATGATTTATTACGGAAACCAGCATCCCGGCACCGTCATGCTGGATGCCAAACCCATCCCAGGCACGGATAAAGTATTGGCCGTGTTCTCGCCCGGCCATGGCCGCATGGAACACGGCGGGCGACTGACGATCGTGGATCCCAACAACGGACCGGATGACAAATCCAGCGCGCGGCAACTCGCCTTGGGCAAAGACTTTCCCACCGCCGTCGCGGATGATTGCCGCGATCCGTTCCCGGTGACGGAGAATTGCGTGCTGTTTTCCAGTGCGCGCAGTCTTTACCTCACCGATGGCCAGGGTCGCACCGAGGAGATCTATACGCTCCCGGAAACCGAGGGGAGTAAACAATGGTTGCAGGAACCGCGCCCCGTGTGCGGTCACGTCCCCGAACGCATCATCGCCCCCAAGACCAAGCTCTCAGAGACCACCGGCTACGTGGTACTTCAGGATATTTATCACGGGCGCAACATGGACGGCGTGAAGCCGGGGGAAATCAAAAAACTGCTGGTTATGGAAACCCTGCCCAAACCCATCAACCACTCCGGCACCATGGAACCGATCAGCTACGGTGGCACCTTCACCCTGCCCCGCATCCTGGGCACCGTCCCCGTGGAACCGGACGGCTCGGCTAATATTGAACTACCCGCGTTGCGCAGCCTGTTTTTCATCGCCCTGGATGAAAACAATCTCTCCGTCAAACGGATGCAGAGCTTCCTGACCGTCATGCCCGGCGAGACGTTGTCCTGTGTTGGTTGTCATGAATCGCGCGCCGACACCGCCCGCCCGCGCCCGACGACGGTGGTGGCCGCCCTCAAACGCCCGCCCAGCCAAATTGAACCGCTCACGGGCATCCCGGAGGTCTTTGATTTTCCACGCGATATCCAACCTATCCTGGACCTACATTGCGTCGGCTGCCACAACTACGAGAAGCCCTCAGGCAAGCTTTTCCTCACTGGCGACCGCGGCCCCATCTACTCCCATGCCTACGTGAGCCTCATGTCGCGCGGATTGGTCAGCCACGGACGGGATGCCGATGGCAACAAGCCGCCGCGCGGCATCGGCAGTTCGGCCAGCAAACTGATGGGACAATTCACCAAGCGACTAAACAAGGACGTTACCACGCATGAAGTGGACATGATCCGGCTGTGGATTGACAGCGGTGCGCCGTACGCAGGTAATTATGCCGCACTCGGAACCGGGATGGTGCGGGTGAAACTTGATCCGTCCGTCACCAACCGTTGCGGGACCTGCCACAGTCGCAACCCGATTGGCGATGGGGAACTCGCCTTCAATCTCACGACGCCGGAAAAGTCACTGGCGCTGCTCGCCCCATTGGCCAAGGCTGCCGACGGCTATGGCCAATGCACCAACCGCACCGGCGAACCGGTGTATGCCAGTACTCAAAACGCTGATTATCTGTCCATGCTGGATGCCATCCGCAAGGCCAGCGCGCAATTGAACGAGATCAAGCGGTTTGATATGGCTGGATTCAAGCCTGGTTTTCCTTATGTCCGCGAAATGAAACGCTACCGGATCGTGCCCAGCGAGTTCAACCTGGCCACCGACATGCTGGATGTCTATGCCACCGATCGCGCCTATTGGCGGTCGCTCTGGTGGAAACCGATGCCGAATCTGACCTCCCAGATCCCCGGCAACCACGTTGCGGGCACTGGAAAATCCGAAAACTGAAGCGCGAAAGCCGAAAGAAATCCGAATTCCGAATTCTGAGGTAAAGGCCAACGCACGCTGGCAAAAAGATGGCAGGTGAAAAATGGGGGATATTTTACCTGGCATTTGAACTTCTCCCTGCTCTTCCCATTTCCCAGAGTTGACGGACGCCGCATAGTTTGTGATGCTGCTCACAACAAAACGGCATGAGCACAAAATTTACGGCGATTGTCACGGCGACCGATCCGGCGATCCGCAACCAGTCTTTGGACAGCCTTTGCGCGCGCCTGTCGTCGCAAGAACTGTTGGCAGAATGCGAGGCACTGGATGCGTTTCGCCGCCAGAGCAGCAACCTGTATGAGCGCGTGCGGGCGTTATTCTTCCTGTACGCCATTCACCGTTTTCATCTACCCAACCGGCCCGATAGCGGACAGCGAGGGTTGATTCCTTTCAAGGGATTCGAGCACCTGCTGCAACGGCGGTTCGAGGAAGCCATTGAGACGTTCCTGCAACTGCAACGGGAATGCGGTCCCTCGGATGGCATTTCCAGCGCGCTAGCCGCTGCGTATCATCGTTTGGCGTTTCAGACCCTCGCAGATCAGGTCCGCCGCAGTGTGCGCACCGTGCGCGGCAACCAATGGATGTTCCGCATGGGACATCCTGCCGATCAGCCGCTCCGGTTTCGTCCCGAATTGCTACAACGGGACCCACACACCGGTGCGTACCCGATTCTGCGCGAGCGCACCCCGGTGCGCATGGACCTCACCCATTGCGGCTGGAGCGACATCTTCTTTCTGGGCATGGATTTCCCCGAGGGCGCGAAAGTGCTCAACATATCCATCAACCTCGGCGTGCATGGCCGCGACACCGAACCGCGTCCCCCCGTGGAAGCCTATCTGCGCGTCATTGAAGAACCGCTGTTGCGCCTGGTCAGTGTGGACCTGGGCGCTTCAGTGGACATCACGCACTTGGCGGAGGTGTTTGATTTTGCCAAGGATTATCTGGGCCTATTGAAAGCGGCGATCATTGCCGCTGGCGTGGTGCCGCCGGGCATTGAAGGTTCCGGCCAAAGCCTCGCCGAATTGCTGGCGCGCATCGTGGGGCCGGGCCGCGGCCTGGAAATTGTCAGCAACGTCAACAGCATCCCCAAGGGGTCGCGACTGGCGGTTTCCACCAACCTGCTGGCAGCGTTGATCTCCGTCTGCATGCGCGCAACCGGGCAGGCGAAATCCCTGACCGGGCAGTTGGAGGAGAGCGAACGCCGACTCGTGCTGGCGCGCGCTCTGCTGGGCGAATGGCTTGGCGGCTCCGGCGGCGGCTGGCAGGATTCCGGCGGCGTATGGCCCGGAATGAAACTCATCACCGGCGTGCTCGCCTCCGAGGACGATCCTGAATTCGGCATCAGCCGCGGACGCCTCATGCCCACCCACCGCATTTTCGACGAGCAGGATGCCTCCGCCGAAACCCGCCGCAAATTGCAGGATAGCCTGGTGCTCGTGCATGGCGGCATGGCACAAAACGTCGGGCCGATCCTGGAAATGGTCACCGAGAAATACCTGCTGCGCTGCGAAGCGGAGTGGAAGGCGCGTCTGGACATGATGAGCGTGCTAGACGACATCCTGGCCGGGCTCAAGCAGGGCGAAGTCAAAGCCATTGGCGCGGCGACCACCCGCAATTTCCGGCAGCCGATCCAGACGATCATCCCTTGGGCCAGCAATTATTACACGGAAACCATCATCCAGAAAGTCAGCGCCGAGTTCGGCTCAGATTTCTGGGGCTTCTGGATGCTCGGCGGCATGTCCGGCGGTGGCATGGGCTTCATCTTCGCCCCGGAGAAAAAGGCGCTCGCCCAACAACGGTTGCAGGCGATCATGTCCGAGACCAAACGCGAACTGTCTTCCGCGCTGCCGTTCGCCATGGAACCGGTGGTCTATGATTTTTCCATCAATGAGAATGGCACGTTTGCCGATTTGCTCGATGGTGCCCACGGCCTGATGCCGCCGACCTATTACACCATGATGGCCCCTGCCCTGCTCCGGCAGGATCCGCGCTCACTCTCCCCGTTGCGCCGCGCCGAGCTGGATAAATTTGGCGCCGCCTGCCGCACGCGCCCGGAACTGCGCGGCATGGTCCAGGCGCTGTTCGATGCCATGCTGCCGAAGGGCAAGGCGGAATCTGCCGGCAATCAAAACCTCGCGGCGCTCCAGGAGCAATACGGTTTTGACCGCGCGCAACACGAGCACATCCGCGATGATTTGAAGAGCGGCCGCATCGGCCTGGCGCAAAACCGCCTGCCCGCCAATGCCCTATTGGAAGACGCGCATCCGGAGGATGTCACCGACTACGCCGCCGTAAAGGCGCAGCGAACGGCCTTGCGGGATATCGGTCTCGCCAGCCTGAAGCACGGTGAAGTGGCCGTCGTAACGCTTGCCGCCGGGGCGGGCAGCCGCTGGACGCAGGGCGCGGGCGTGGTCAAGGCCCTGCATCCCTTCTGCAAACTCAGCGGCAAACACCGCACCTTCATCGAAACCCACCTAGCCAAGAGCCGGCGCATCTCCCGCGAGGCGGGCCAATGGCTGCCGCACCTTTTCACCACCAGCTACCTCTCGCACGAGGCGACGCAGGAGTTCCTCGCCAAGCAGGGCAATTACGGCTACGAGGGTCCCCTGCTCTTCTCGCCCGGCAAATCCATCGGGCTGCGACTCGTGCCCATGGTGCGCGATCTCCGCTTCGCCTGGGAGGAAATGCCGCAGCAATTGCTCGACGAGCAGGCGCAGAAGGTGCGGCAAAGCCTGCACGCCGCCCTCATCAACTGGGCGCACTCGGCGGGTGAAGCCACCGATTACACCGACAACGTGCCCATGCAATGCCTGCACCCGGTGGGCCATTGGTATGAAATCCCGAACCTCCTGCGCAACGGCGTGCTCGCCAAACTCCTGGAGGAACGCCCGCAGTTGAAATACCTGATGCTGCACAACATTGACACCTGCGGCGCGGACGTGGACCCGGCGTTGCTGGGGCAGCACATCCGCAGCGACGCGTGCCTGACCTTTGAACTCATCACCCGCCGGCTGGAAGATCGCGGCGGCGGCCTCGCCCGCGTCAATGGCCGTGTCCGCCTTGTCGAAGGCCTGGCCATGCCGCGCGAGGAGGAAGAATTCAAGCTCTCCTATTACAACAGCAACACCTGCTGGATTCACCTCGATAAATTGCTGGCCGCGTTCGGCCTCACGCGCGAGGAACTGCGCGATGAAGCGAAGGTCACCGCGGGCATCCGCTCGCTCGCCGCCAAGATGCCCACGTACATCACCCTCAAGGACGTGAAGAAACGCTGGGGCCACGGTCAGGAAGACATCTTCCCGGTCTGCCAGTTCGAGAAGCTCTGGGTAGACATGACCTCCGTGCCGGAAATCCAGACCCGCTTCGTGGTGGTCCCGCGCCTGCGCGGGCAACAGCTCAAGGACCAGGCGCAACTGGACGGCTGGCTGCGCGACGGCTCCGCCGCCTACGTGGACGCCCTCTGCGAGTGGAAGTAAAAAAAAGCTTTCCAAAATTGTCCGGGCTGGCACACTGCCCGGACTATGAATGATACCCCGATTACCAGCACGTCGCGTCGCGACTTCATCAAAAGCACGAGCACGGTGGTCGCCGCGTCCGCTTTGACCGGTGTCACCCTGCCTTCCGTTCACGCCGCCGGTTCAGACCTGATCCAGGTCGTCCTCGTCGGTTGCGGCGGTCGCGGCACAGGTGCCGCCACCCAGGCCCTCAGCACCACCACCGGCCCCATCAAGCTCATCGCCATGGCGGATGTCTTCCCCGATAAACTCACCCGCAGCTTTGAGAACATCCGAAAGGACTGTGAGAAGAAGCAAACTGCCGACCGCATGGACGTGCCGGCGGAACGCCGCTTCATCGGCTTTGACGGCTACAAGAAAGCCATGGATTGCCTGAAGCCGGGCGACATCGTCATCCTCGCCACCCCGCCGGCCTTCCGCTGGGTCCACTTCACCTACGCCATCGAGAAGAACCTGAACGTCTTCATGGAAAAACCGGTGACCGTGGACGGCCCGAGCACCCGCCGGATGCTGGCGCTGGGCGAAGAATCCAAAAAGAAGAACCTCAAAGTGGGCGTGGGCCTGATGGTGCGCCATTGCAAAGGCCGCCAGGAACTGCACGAGCGCATCCGCAACGGCGAAATCGGCGACCTGCTCATGCTACGCGCCTACCGCATGTCCCGCATGTCCGGCGTGGCCAAGAACAACCCGGACCTCAGCGAAGTCATGTTCCAGATCCGCAACTTCCACAGCTTCCTCTGGGCCAGCGGCGGCGTGTACAGCGACTATTACATCCACCAAATTGACGAATGCTCCTGGATGAAGAACGCCTGGCCCATCAAAGCCCACGCCATCGGCGCGCGCCATTACCGCGAGGACTCCGTGGACCAGAACTTCGACAACTACTCCGTGGAATACACCTTCCCGGACGGCACCAAGTTCTTCCTCGATGGCCGCAACGTCAGCGGTTGCACGGCGGAATTCGCCAGCTACGCGCACGGCACCAAGGGCTCGGCGGTCGTCTCCACCTCCGGCCATTACCCCGGCAAAGTGCGCATCTACAAAGGCCACAACCAGACCCCCGAAAACCTGGCCTGGGCCTTCCCGCAACCGGAACCCAGCCCCTACCAACTCGAATGGGACGACCTAGTCAGCGCCATCCGCACCAACCAGCCGTACAACGAAGTCGAGCGCGGCGCCACCGCCAGCCTCGTCACCTGCATGGGGCGCATGGCGGCGCACACCGGGCAAGTCATCACCTACGACGACATGCTGAACTGCCCGCACGAATTCGCCCCCACCGTGGACCAACTGCTCATGGACGGCCCCGCGCCGCTCAAGCGCACCGCCGACGGCCAATACCCATACCCGAAGCCCGGCGTCCTGAAAGACCGGGAATATGATCCGGGAGTGAAGGGCTGAGACAGGTTCTGTCTTCAGAGTTGAGGAATCCAATCCAGCGCCCATGTGTGTCGGGAGAATCCCAAGGGGATTCCGGCCTCCAGCCCAGGATTGGACCGTTGGGGGAAAAGGGGAACGGGCCTATCCTGGGTCCCCACCGCCAGAGAGGATAAACCCTGTAAGGGTTTCGGCCTCCTATCCCGTCGCCGTCCATGGCCGCAACCCCTTCAGTACCATACGGGCCTCCAGTCACCTCTTAAAATACCGCCTAAGCCATTGCCAAACAGGCGGTTTACGCATAAAGCATAAAAGCTGTTCCCAATGAGCAAAAAGCCTCAGCGGAAAGCGCTTCCGCGTGAGCGGATGACGCTTCCGCGTGAGCGGATGACGCTTCCGCGTGAGCGGATAACGCTTCCGCTTGAGCGGATAACGCTTCCGCTTG
>JBAXGN010000258.1 GCA_037139415.1 Verrucomicrobiota bacterium
GTTTGAACGTCCGGTGTGGTTTGAACGTCCGGTGTGGTTTGAACGTCCGGTGTGGGTTGCGAAGGGATAAGTGGCTTTTTGACTGGGTCTCGAAAGTCCACAGTCTTCGCTACTATTGCGGTGAAGGCACCAATGCCTAGCGCAATTGTTTTGGCAAAGAAAAGTGAGCGTGCGAACGACGTCATCGACAGCCACGCTAGGAATATCTTTGTTAAGATTTCTGATTCCATAACCTATGCAAGCTTATAGTTTATGGACGGACATGACTTCGTTGCCGCGGGGGTCGATGACTTTGACGGCGATGCATTTGTTGGGGCCGGCGGGGAATGGGAGGGAGATGGTGCCACTGAGGGCCTCAAAGCGGTCATCATCCACCACGCCACCGAGGGCTTTGGCGAGTTTTTCCCAGGCGGATTTATCCGGGAAGAAGGCCTGGGTGATGCAGAAGGTGCGGCCGTCGTAGTCGCCATCAAGGAACCAGGCGGCGACTTTTTGGTCGCTGGTGCTCTGGATGGTGTTGGTGACGGGGTTGTAGATGTCCACGCCTTCCATGGTGACGGTGTAGTTTTTCTCTTTGTCCGGGCCTACCACACTGGTGCGGGGTTGGCCGAAGACGCTGAAGAGTTGGCTGTTGGGGGTGTCTTTCAGCAGGCCAGCCATGCCGGGATTGACGTCCGGACGGATGTGGGCCATGTGGATGTGGAGTTTGGGGTGGCTGGCCTCGGCGATGGTCGCCTGGGCGGGGCCATCGAAGGAGAAGCCGGCGATGACCAGGGCATCGTAGCCACGGCGGCTGGTGGAGCGGATGAGGTCCTCAACCTGTTTGGCGGTGATGGGGCCGTATTGGGGACCGAAGGCGATGGCGACGTTGGCCTTGCCATCGGAATCCGCATCCTGCTCGCCGGCGGGCACCCAGCGGCCCTCGGCATGGAGGGTGCCATCGGTGCCGGTGATGCGTTCCAGGCGGGAGAACTTCATCTGCTTGTTATCCGGGAAACGGACGCCATCCATTTTCAGGAGTTTTGTCATCTGGTCCAGATAGGCATCCACATTCTGGCGGGAGGCAGCGGAATCGCCAGCGAGATCAAAGGCATCGGGCAAAGCCTCCGGAGCACCAGCGAATTCGGGTGATTCGGAAAGGGAGACTTCGGGGGGCTGGACGGCCTCGACCGTGAAGGGGCCGGAGACGCGGACAACGCCTTTTTTGATCTCTGGCTTGTCCACAAGTTCCTCCTGATCGGCGTTATCGGCGATACATTTGTTGACCTCATCCATTTTGGTGCGCCAAGCTTTGCGATAGGTGGTGACGGCATCCTGGAGTTCCTTGGGCCAATCGGAGTCGGTATCAAACGGGACCTGCCAATGTTCCCATTCCTCTCCTTTTTTGGGGAGTTGCCAACGACGTTCATCAGCATCCGTAATGGATTTTTTGCTTTCGTGCCGTTGCTTAGTGACAAATTTGGCCGCTAATTTGGAACGGTGGACGTCTGTGATCTCATGCAAGCCAGAATTGCAAGCGGCGAGAGCCTTGCTAAGCAAGGATTCGTACTTAGAAAAGATCGGATCAAGATTAGCATTCTGCGCAATAGTCTTCAATGAGATATGAGGAACAGTCTTGCAGACGATATAGGAGTACTTAATCTTGGGCACCGGGGGCACCTGTCCCTCGGCGGCGATTTTGGCCGGGGGGATATTTTTGCGGGTGGCGTCCGAGTGGCGATAATCGCCAATGGAGAGTTCGGAGGGGCCGTTCGTTTTTTTGCGTGGAGGCATAGTGGTTTAAAAACGCTATAGGTGGAATTATGCAGAGGGTGTAGAATGCGGGGAATGTTTGCTGGGACTATAGGCCCGTACAGCGGTCGGGACGGCAAACCTGGTATTCAGGAAATGCACCATGTAAACGGAACTGGAGAGTTGTTTTAGGTTGAGATGACGTTTGATCTCAACCGGGGTGGGCGGACGCCCCAGACGGTCGAATAAATCCAGGTAGGTCTTGAAAATGTTAATCTTAAAGTCCCGCTGCTTGACGGGCCGGCGACTTTTTGCCCGATTACAGTTGCGGCATAGGAGTTGAAGGTTTTCCGGGCACGAATCGTGGGCGTCGTCATTGCGATGATGAAAAGTAAGGTCGTGATGGGTGTGGCATTCCTCGCAGCGAAAATCCGCTGCAACCATGATATCCCACAACACCTTGGTGGATGGAGGGGCGGTGTAATTATTGCGCTTGGCCCAGGATAATGCAACCGAGCCGGGATTGGAGGGGACAAAGGAGGAAAGGAGGGCGGCCAATACTTCATCCTCCGAGAGGCCGAGAAGGCTTATGAGACGTTGAACATAGTCGGAAGCGGCAGGCTGAGCAGGATCTGCCACAGGATGGTTGCCAGATTCAACGGTTTTTTTGCGTGGAGGCATAGGGGTTTAAAAATCGTATTTGCCACAGGCGGCGTGCTGGCAGACGGCACGGACATCACACCTGGGGCAGTGGTCTTTGGCGGGTTTGGGCGGGTACTTTTTCTGGACGACGCCGGTAATCAGGGTGTTGGCACGCGCGGTGGCGGATTGGGTGGTGGCGGCATCCACCGGGATGTTCACGCGGGTGCTGGTGGATAGTTCGTGCAAATAGGCAGCCTCCACCTGGAGACCTTCCCCCCGGCCGGCCGCGGTGTAGATGGCGAGTTGGAAGGCGAAGACGTCGTCTTTATGGGCATCCGTGGTGGTTTTGTAATCCACGATGGCGAGGCGGTCGGGCTGGCCTTTTTCATGGTCCAGGATGACATCGGCCCGGCCTTGAACGACGCCGGAATCGAGGTGGAGCTCGAAGGCGCGCTCGGTTTCCCAGACGCGCAAGAGGTCCTGGGAATAGGCGCCGAGGTACTGGGCGACCAGGGAACGGGCCTTGGCCAAGAGCTGCTCGAAGGCGGGGCGGTTGGCAAAGGGGAGATAAAATTCATCCGTAAAGAGCTGCTCGACCTGGGTGGCGGTGGGCAGTTTCTTGCGCTGGCGGGTGAGATCGGCCAGGCGGCGCAAGAGGTGATGGATGGCTTTGCCATAGCCGAGCTCGGTGGCGAGCTGGGGCTGGAAGCCCAGGGAGCTGCTGAGGCGGTAGCGCATGGGGCAGCGTTCGTACAGGGCCAGCTCGGAAAAGGTGAGGGTGGGCGGGTCATCCGGCGAATCCTCCTCCGGGGTAAAATGGCCGGGCAGCGGGAGACTGGTCGCAAGATCGGGCGTTTGGCCGGCAACGGCGGTGAGGAATGGCGAGGGGTTAAAGTGGTTCTTCTTCTGCGTAAACCAGGAAAGGTAGAGGGCATCCCGCGCGCGGGTCATGGCGACGTAGAAGAGGCGGCGTTCCTCGGCATCGCCACCCTCGTAGCGACGGCGGGCTTCCTCAGGGAAGGCGTCTTCCGGCAAGAGCCAATCCTGGGAGCGGCCGGATTTGCCGGAGGGGAACCGTTTATCGGTGAGGCAAGGGACAAAGACGACGGGCCACTCGAGGCCTTTGGCCTGGTGGACGGTGAGGATGTCCACGGCGTCGAGATCGAAAGTGTCTTCCCCCTCGAAATCTTCGTAGGCGTCCAGGGCGTAGTATTGGAGGTAGCTGAAGAGGCCACGGTAAAACCAGAGGCCGCGGTCCTGGCCGGCCCGGAAGACGCGCTGGCCGGCATCCTCGACGTAACGGGAACGACGGGTGACGTGCTCGTAATCGGCCAGGATCTCGGAGACGCGGGCGAGGCAGCCCATGCGGGCGGCGTCGGCAGGGTCGGCCAGATCGAACTCATGGACTTTGAGCAGGCGCAGGAGGCGGTAAAAATCGCGGATGAGGTTGACCTGGGTGGATTTGTCATCCACGAGTTTCTGCCAATCGGTGAGGTATTCCTTAAGGTCGGGGATGGTTTTTCCGGCGTTAAAGGTGCGGTAGTATTGGGTGCACAGGGCATCCAAGGTCACCGGTTCGGAGGGGGTAAAACGCTCGGATTTCCAATCGTTGGCGACGAGCCAGGCGTAGGTCTGGCCAATCAGGGCGGCCTCGGGCTGGCGGAAGAGGCCGGTGCGGCCAGCACAGGTGAAGGGGATGTTGCGCTCGCGCAGGGCGTTGATGAGCGGGTCGGATGAGGTGCGGACGGAGCGGTACAGGACGGCAATATCGCGATAGCGATAGCCGCGCTGGGCCAGGCGCTGGATGGTCTCGGCCAGGGTGGCGGCTTCCTCAAGATCGGTGACGCCGGCCCAGCAGTGGACTTCAGTCTCGCCAGCGGAGCGATGGGAACGCATCTGCTTGGTGAGGCGGGGCTCGATGGAGGCGACGAATTGGTTGGCGTGGCGAATGATCTGGGGACGGGAACGGCGATTGATGGAAAGGGGCTTGTCGGCAGCGGGCTGGTAGCGCTTTTTGAAGGTCAGGATGTTGGAGACATCGGAGCCGCGCCATTGGTAAATGGATTGGTCATCATCACCGACCACCGTAAGGTGGACGGGGGATTTGGCCAGGAGGGAGATGAGTTTTTCCTGGGCGGGATTGATGTCCTGGTATTCATCCACCAGGAGGTGGCGCAAGGGGCCATGGACGCGCTGGTAGATATTGGGGGTTTTGAGCGCGAGGATGGCCTCGGAAATGAGCTGGCCGAAGGAGAGGAAATGGTAACGGCGCAGCATGGCGACGTATTGCTCGTAGCAATGGGCGAAGGGGGAGTCGCCAAGGTCCTGGGGGGTGAGGAGTTCGTTTTCCGCCACCTGGACGTTTTTCAGGAAATCGTGGATGGGCGCCCAGTGTTTATCGCCAAGGCGGTCGAGGCCGAGGGTGCGGTATTCGCGGGAAAGGAGGCCGGCGAGGCGATTTTCATCGAGGGTATCGTAGTTGCCGAACTGGGGGACGTGGTCTTGGAGCATCCGCAGGCAGTAGGCGTGGATGGTGCCGATGAACATGGGGCCCAGGCGGTCCAGGAACGCCGGGCCTTGATCGGCGGCAATGCGGCGGTGGATGCGGGATTTGAGGCTGGCGGCGGCACGCTCGGTGAAAGTGAAGGCGATGATGGCAGCGGGGGGGACGCCTTCATCAATGAGGGTGGCGACGCGACGGGCCATGACCTCGGTCTTGCCGGAGCCGGCACAGGCGATGATTTGCAGGTGGCTGCCGCGATGGCTGATGGCGCTGAGTTGTTCCTTGGATAAATTCATGGGAGATGGCCTACGCCCAATGACCGGGCTGGGGCAGGGCAAAACGGACTTATGACCTGATATGGATGCAAACAGGCCACGTCGCCAGCGCAATTAAAACCACTCAACATACTACCCAACGCCTTGAAAGGACATAATGTTGCATGAAGTCGTGCGGATTGGCGAGGGAAAATATTAGGTGGGAAATTTTCGGCTTTGCCTGGGTGGCCGGAAGGCTACACTGCGCAGAACGAACTATGAAACTGGTCAAACGCCTGATACAGCAAGCCATTCATGCGAGGTTATGGCTTTTCTGCGTGATTGTGGGGCTGGCACTGCCTGCCGCCGCGGCCGAAGCCAACCCGCGATTAAACATCGTCTTTCTGCTGGCAGATGACCTGGGTTGGAGCGATCTGAGTTGTTACGGCAGCACTTTCTATGAAACGCCCAACCTGGACCGCATGGCGCGCGAGGGTGGGCGATTCACCCAGGCGTATGCCGCCTGCCCGGTGTGCAGCCCCACCCGCGCCAGTCTGCTGACGGGCCGTTATCCGCAACGCACGGGGGTCACGGATTTCATTGGCGCGACCCAGCCGGATAAGTGGAATCGCAATACCCGCCTGTTGCCCGCCGCCTACCGCGAGCGGCTCGAACTGGAAGAGGGGACCGTCGCCAAAGGTTTCAAGGCGCACGGGTATGCCACCTTTTTTGCCGGTAAATGGCATCTTGGTCCGGAGGGGTTCTGGCCGGAGAATCAGGGGTTTGATATCAACAAAGGGGGCATTGACCGGGGCGGCCCGTATGGCGGCAATAAATACTTTTCCCCTTATGGGAATCCGCGCCTGGAAGACGGACCACCGGGCGAGCATTTGCCGGACCGGATTGCGACGGAGACGGCCAAGTTCATCCAGGCGAATAAAGAGTGCCCCTTCCTGGCTTGGGTGCCATTCTATGATGTTCACACGCCTTTAATGGCCCGCGCTGATCTGCGCAAGAAGTATGAGGAGAAGGCGCGCGCCGTAAAGCATGCGGGGCCGGATTGGGGCAAGGAAGGGGAGCGCGAAGTGCGATTGGTGCAGGATCATGCCGTCTATGGCGGCATGGTTGAAGCGATGGACCAGGCGGTGGGCAAGATCCTAAAGGCGCTGGAGGAAAATGGGATGGCGCAGCATACGCTGGTGCTGTTTTCATCCGATAACGGCGGGCTATCCACCTCGGAGGGGCACCCGACGTCGAATCTGCCGCTGCGTGGAGGCAAAGGCTGGCTGTATGAAGGCGGGATCCGCGAGCCGCTGATCGTGCGGTGGCCCGGGGTGGTCAAGGCGGGGGCGGTATTTGATAGCGTGGTCAGCAGTCCTGATATTTTCCCGACGCTGCTGGAGGCGGCCGGGTGGCCGTTGCTCCCGAAACAGCACTTGGACGGCGTGAGTTTCGTGCCGGTGCTCCAAGGGCAGGCGCGCGCGCGCGGGCCGGTGTATTGGCATTATCCGCATTACGGCAATCAGGGCGGGTTCCCCGGCGGCGCGGTGCGGGATGGCGATTGGAAATTGATCGAGCACTATGAAGACGGCGCGGTGGAGCTGTATAATTTGCGGGAGGACATCTCCGAAAGCCGGAACCTGGCCGCCGCCGCGCCGGAGCGCGTCAAGGAATTGCAAAGCAAGCTCGCCGCCTGGCGGACGGAGGTCGGCGCCAGGATGCCCACGCCCAACGCCAAGTATGATCCCAATGCGCCGCGGCCCAAACAAAAGCGCGCGGTAAAGAATGCGCGGCTGAGCAGTTCGGAATAACCCTGTTCTCATGAAAACCATTTCCCTGCTGAGCGTCTGGTTTGGATTTACGGTGCTGCTGGCGGCGGGGCGCGCGGAGTCCAGCGCCAGTTCCGACGGGTTCACGGTGGATGCCGACTTTCCCGGCGGCAATATTCAAGTGGTGCGGACGGAACCGGGCCGGTTCATCCTCGCCCCTGATCTGCGGGACACGCAGACGAATCAGTGGTGGTTCTTCTTTAACGTCCGCCTGCGCGGACCGGCCGGGAGTGCCGTTGAACTTGCCTTTGCCGAGAAGAAACCCATCGGGGTGCGCGGGCCGGCGGTCAGTACGGATGCCGGGCTCACCTGGCGCTGGCTCGGGGCGGAAGCGGTGAAGAGCATTCGCGTCGGGGAGAAGCCGGGTTGGTCCTTTACCGCGCGGATTCCCGCACAGGGCGGGGAAGTGCGCTATGCGTTTTGCCCGGAGTATCTGCAAGCGCATCTCGATCTCTGGCGGCAACGCCACTCCGCCAACCCGGCGCTCCGGGTGGAAGAGCTTTGCCGCAGCCGGAAAGGCCGTCCGGTGGAGCTGTTGCGAGCGGGCTGCCTGGATGACCGCAAGTCGCCCGGCATGGTGCTGCTGACCTCCCGCCATCATTGCTGCGAAGCCATGGCCACTTATGCCATGGAGGGTTTTCTTGAGACGGTGCTCGGCACCAACGAGCTGGCGCGGCAATGGCAATCGCATTGGCAGGTCGTCGCACTGCCGTTCATGGACAAGGACGGCGTGGAAGCGGGCGATCAGGGGAAGAACCGCCACCCGCACGATCACAACCGCGATTATAACGCCGCGCCGCTCTATCCCGAAGTGGCGGCGCTGATGCGGCTCGGCCAGGAAATCAAGGCGCGCGTCGTCGCCTCGGTGGATTTGCATTGTCCGTACATCAGCGGCACCTGGAACGACCGCGCTTACATGGTGGGCTGCGCGGATCCCGGTTTTGCGGCCCGGCAGCGCGCGTTGGCGGACCGGCTGGAACAGACGCGCCGCGGCCCCGTCCCCTTCACTACCAGGGATTGTCTCTTGGAATTCGGCAAATCCTGGAACACCGCCGGCAACTTCTCTCAGGGACGCTCCTCTTCCGCCTGGGCGCGGGATACGTTTACGTCGGCGCGGGTCGTTACCACGTTTGAACTGGCCTATGCCGATGCGCAAAGCGTGGAAGTCAACGCGGAAAGCGCCCGCGCCTTTGGTGCGGACGTGGCGCGCGCGCTGGCGGCCCAACTCTCCGCGCCGTAACCCGCTTCCGCCCGCCGGGAAAGGGGTCAAACTCGAACAATGACTTGAAAGTTCGACCGCCAGTAACCAAAAATTGGGATAACTATAACCATTCCAGTTTATGCCCCGACCGAATAGCCAAGTGTTGACCAACGTCACCGATGCCTTGGGACGTTCT
>JBAXGN010000259.1 GCA_037139415.1 Verrucomicrobiota bacterium
CTGGTGTTCAAATTGGTATCAAGCTAAATCTGGCAGATGCGGTGTTCTGAAGGTAAGCCGACTGGGAAGTCGGCGACACAGCAGGTTTGGAAACCTGCGCTACAATGACAAGACATGCACCTGAGTTTGAATGATGCAGAAGCAAACTGGACAGGGCGTCACACCGGATAAGTCACCAGCTTTCGTAGCCGTCGAGTAAGGAGACGGACAATTCCGAAATCCGAATCCTCCAAGTCCGCCTCCTTACCTCGGCGGCTACGCGGGGAGGTGCTTCATGCTGGCGGGAACCCTACGGTTTTCTCAGAGGTCGCTGCGTTTGCCGGGTTTGACGGGAATGTCGAGTTGCATCCTGGCAGTGTTCATCTGTAACCGTCCTGGTTTCATGGTCACAGTTACTTTGGGCGCGCTTTCCTGGCGGGCGGAAAAATGAACGCTCAAACCAGCAGCGGCGACGGCAATTTGGGCCAGGTTAAATTCACGCTCGGGTCCTTGGTAAAACACCGCATCCGCAAAGGCAAGGTCGCCTTTTGTCCCCACCGACCAGCGCGGGATAAAACCGCTAAACTGGGCATACGGGACTGATAAGGTGAGCGAGACCGGACCGAACGATTGGTGAATGGATTCATCCAACGAACCGGGCGCGACCAGCGCGGTGGTTCCGGCCGCTCCGCCCAACTCGAACCGCAACCGCAAATCCCGGGCGCGAATCGTCGCGTTTTTGATGCGATCCAGCCCCACATGCGTATCGCCGCCATCCACCGCGAAGAAAACCCCGGCCAGCACGGTACCCCCCTGTTGCACACTGCGAAATTGGGCCGCCGCGAAATCGTAATCATCATGCAGAAAGCGCAGATGCAGATAGGCAGGTTTTTGGGCATCCCCCCAATACGCCAGCAGCGCGCGGCGTTGATTCCATAAATCGCCACGATTTACACTCCCCAAGGCAAAGGCTGGCTCCAAGTGGGTGGTGCCCACCACGGGTGATTTGGATTTTTCAAAGGTTTCCAGAAATTCACGCGGCTCCTTGAGCGTGGTAAAATACGATTCCAGATCGGGCGGGCAAGGCAGTGGCAGCCGGACATCTTCAGCACTGAACTCATCCACTCCGAATTGAATCCGCCCAGCGGTAGCTTGTTGGATCAAGGCGAGCACCCCAGGCTTCAACAGTGAGCTATAGGCGCGGCTGTGTGGACCCGCCCACTGACGCGTGGGAACATGGAAATGCCGCGCAATCTCTTCCCAAGCCAGGTGGTACACTTCCTCCGCCAACCGGCGCATTTCCGCGTCCTTGACATGAATCCGAATGCGCCCCACTTCCTTTAAAGCAACCACCGTATAGGTGGGGCTGTTATACTCGGTCAAGGCCCCCTGCGTCCTGGTGTACTCACAAAAATTACGCCACCGTTTTTGCGCGTATTCCCGCATCTCCGGCCAATCGTACAACTCGCTGGCCACCAGCGTCACGTAGCTGCCCATGATGGCGATGTTGGTGTAGCCAAGTGACACATTGCGCTTCTTGATCGAGCGCGCCGCGTGCTTGATGGCCTCATCCACCTTGCCCGCCAGATCAGGTTTAAGCCGTTGCCGGTGGTCCAGCGCCACTTGAAGCAGCGCGGCCCCGCAAAAATCCGCCCAATTCCAGTCCGGAGGCGACATCCGGCTGAGCGGCTCTTCCAAAAACCAAGACCAGATCCCGTACGTCTTGCTCTGCGGATCCTGATCTTGCAGCGAAATAACCTTGCGCAGAATGGCCTCTGCCCGGGGCAGCAACGCGTCATCCATGGTGTCCAGCAGCATCACCGCATACCACAACGAGCCACGCGTATCATGCACCGTTCCGGATTTGAGCGTAGTGTGGTAACCGGGCGATTTCAGCGGGCCCTTGGTCATTTGCTCGGCGGGATCGTACTTGGATTCATACGCCGCCAACGCCTTGCGCAACTGCGCCAATTGTTCGGGACGCGGGGCATAGCGCTGCGGAAA
This sequence comes from Verrucomicrobiota bacterium, assembly GCA_037139415.1. Lineage (NCBI taxonomy): Bacteria > Pseudomonadati > Verrucomicrobiota > Verrucomicrobiota bacterium. Next base: position 1,984 of record JBAXGN010000259.1, read on the forward strand.
GCCACTATCCACAGCCACAGGGTTGGCAGCAGCGGTTCCCCAAGCAAACATCAAGCACAGACCCGTGGTCAGAAACAACAAAAGTGGCGACATATAGCGTGCGTGTATTGAGCTACTCCGCTGGCAGCACCATGATATTTTGCGGGCGCACATAGACCGACAGCGCTGCGCCCACCTGGCGGATATGATCCGGATTCTGCTCAAACGCCTTGATGCGTTCGCCGCCGGGAATCACCAACTCATATTGTTCCACTTCCCCCAGATAACACACATAACTGATCCGGGTTGCAAATCGGTTCACCGCACTCTCGCCAATCTCCACGGATTCGGGACGAAACCCCGCCAATACCCGTGCCCCCGGCTGCCAGCGCACATCCGCGACGGCCACCAGCGGGCCGGCGGAAGTCGCCAGCGTCATTTCCCCGCCGGTATGGCGTTCCACGGTGGCGGTCAGCCAGTTGGTTTCCCCAATGAAATCAGCCACAAACCGGTTGGCCGGCGTGCGGTAAATGGCCCGTGGATCCCCCAGTTGCTCGATCTTGCCATCCCGTAATACCGCCATGCGACTGGCCAGGGAGAGCGCCTCCTTTTGATCATGCGTGACGTAGATGGTCGTAATTTTGGTCTGCGCGTGAATCCGCCGGATTTCCTCGCGCATTTCAAGGCGGAGCTTGGCGTCCAGATTGGATAACGGTTCATCCAATAGCAGCACATCAGGGTTGATGACCAGCGCACGCGCCAAGGCGACCCGTTGCTGTTGTCCACCAGAGAGTTTGTCCGGTGTACGGGCGGCATAACTTTCCATGCGCACAATTTCCAGCGCGTTCTGGACCCGCTGCTTCTTTTCCGCCTCATTCACGCTGCGGACGTCCAGCCCGTACGCGACGTTTTGCGCCACAGTCATGTGCGGCCAGAGGGCATAATTCTGGAACACCATCCCGGTATTCCGCAAATGGGGCGGCACCCCCGCCATGGGCTTGTCCCCGAACAGCAGTTGCCCGCCATCGGGTTGATAAAAACCGGCGATGGTACGTAATAGCGTGGTTTTACCACAACCAGAAGGGCCGAGGAGAAAAAACAGTTCTTCGGATTGTATCTCCAGCGAGATACCTTTCAGCGCCACCGTATCGCCGAACTTCTTAACCAGATTTTGTATCGAGACGCGCATGTAATGTCGGGCCTATTGTCCACACCGGGCGACAAAGGTCAACGACGTTACGCAGCCGATCCGCCTGCTTTATTTGTAGCCGTCGAGGTTAGGAGACGGACCCCGGAAATTTCGGATTTCGGAATTACGGCAGTCCGTGTTCCATGCGCGGTTAACCGTTGAAATAAATGTACGCCCCAAGGATGAAGGCCAGGACGACCACGGAGGCCGCAACCTCTTTCCAATCCCAACTATCACGCGTGTCCTTCTTGTCGGTGTCGGACGCGGTGCCAAACGCGAGCCCCTTGATCTGGTTGGCGTCGGGCGCCGGCGTCATATAACTGACCACCACCATGACCAGCGCGGATACGATGGTGATGAGAATGCTGAAGTACTGAAAATTGATATTGTTGACGATCCAGAGGAATGATCCTTGCGTGTAGCCGGTCTCGAACCCCTTGAGTTTCATCGTCACCGGCGTATCTACCACCATGCGGAAAACACCCAGCGCAAAACCCACGACCATGGCCCACAGGCAACCTTGGGCGTTCAAGCGCTTCCAGAAAACGCCAAAGAAGAACACCACAAAAATGGGGGGTGCCAGATAGCCTTGCACCGCCTGCAAATAACCGTACAAGCCTTGCGCGCCTTGAATTACGGGAATCCACAGCAAGGCAATCACCACCATGACCACGGTGGCAATGCGCCCGGTGCGCACCAGTTGGTGCTGGGTCGCCTCGGGTTTCCATTTCTGATACAGGTCCACGGTGAAGAGGGTCGAGCACGCATTGAACACCCCGGCCAGGGAACCCATCAGCGCGGAGAGCAATCCAGCCACCACGATGCCGCGCAATCCCGACGGCAACAAATGCTGCACCATGAGCGGGAACGCGCCTTGGGAGGCATTCGGGTCCGCATGTGGGCCGATCAAGGCCGCCGCCAACGCGGGATTCTTGCCGCTTTTCGCCAGCGCAAAACAAATCAAGCCGGGAATAATAAACAGGTACACTGGAAAGAGCTTCAAGAAGGCCGCAAAGATACTCCCGCGCCGCGCCGTCTTTTGGTCCGGGGCGCCCAAAGCGCGTTGCACGATATACTGATCGGTACACCAATACCACAGGCCAATCACCGGCGCGCAGATGGCCATGCCCAGCCAGGGAAATTTATCGTTGAAATACCAGGCAATGCGCGTGGATTCCTTGACCGGTTGCCAGGTACTCTCCATGCCAGCGGGAATCAGGGGCTTCCAGAGGTTGAACATTTCCGAACCGCAAATGCGGCGCAATTCGCTCCAACCACCCAGTTGACTGAGCCCATAGAACGTGAGCAACCCGGACCCGCCAATCAAGATGACCACCTGCACCGCATCATTATAGGCCACTGCGCGCATGCCGCCCAGCGTGGTGTACAACCCCGTGAGAATGATCACTAGGAACGAACCAATCCAGAAACTATCCAGGACCGCTCCCCCCAGATTCAACTTCAGTTCGGGCAGCAACGTGGCAAACACCACGCCGCCAGCAAAAATACCCACCGCGATCTTGGACACCACAAAAGTGATCAACGAGACGATGGACAGCACATAGCGCGATTTGGTGCAGAACCGGCGTTCGAGAAACTCCGGCATGGTGAACACCAGCGAGCGCGCGTAAAATGGCACAAACACCCACGCCAGCACCAGCAGACACCAGGCGTGCAGCTCATAATGAGCCATGGCCACACCATCCTTGGCGCCAGACCCGGCCAACCCGACAATATGCTCGGAGCCAATGTTGGAAGCGAAGATGGACGCGCCGACAATCCACCAACTCAAGTTTCGGCCCGCCAGGAAGTAATCCGACGCCGTGTCCTTGTTTTTACGAATCACCCACCACGCCACCCCGCCAAGGATGCCGAAATAACATGCGATCACCAGCCAATCAAGACCTGTCATAATCTGTATGCCTGTGTTCTAAGGTTTATAATTGGCGGTTAATTCACACCATTTGCCGGGCGGAAGCAATCATATTTTCCACGGCCCGCGTCATTATTTCATGTGACGCGCACGTTTTCTCCCGGAACCACGGAGATCGACATTCCTGTTATCAATGAAAGTCCCTGGATATTTTCAACTGACAACAGTGATGCCAGCGTCATCGGCGGTCAATTTCGGCTGGCGCTGTTCGCTGACTAAAATCCAGGGCTTGGTGTTTCCCTTACTGCTCCGTAAACGTCACGGCGTGTTTGAGCGCCTGTTCATATACCAGCTTGAGCGGCACGCGCGCGGTTTCGGCGACTTGGCGGCAGGATTCAAACTCCGGGGCGACCTGGAGCACGCGTCCGTCCAGTTTCCCCAGTTTGACGGTGACTTCGCCATGCTCCGTTTTTACCGAGGTGAATTCGCGTTTCAGTTTCCGGCGTTCACATAGGGTACGACGCACACCAAGCGCGCTGGTTTCGCGCAGCAGGAATTCGGAAAAATGATCGGCCTCGTCCGCGCCGCAAACCAGGGTGACCAGCAGACCGGGGCGGTGCTTCTTCATTTGCACCGGGGTATAGAACAGGTCCAAGGCCCCCTCGCCCATGGCCTTTTCCATCACGTAACCCAGGATTTCCGGGTTGAGGTTGTCCAGGTTGGTTTCCAACACCGCCACCGTATCGGTTTCCCAGTCATGCGTGGCGGCGGATTCCATCCGAGCCTGCCCCAACACCGCGCGCAGCACGTTGGGACGGGTTTTGTTCACCCGCGTGCCCAATCCGTACCCGATCTGCTCCGCCACCAATCCTTGCATGGGGCCAAACTGCTCGACGAATTCCGCCAAAAGGGCGGCGCCGGTGGGGGTCACGAGTTCATGTGGTTCTTCGCATTGCGTCACCGCGATGCCGCGCGCGCCAAGAATTTCCAGCGTAGCCGCCGTGGGCACCGGGAAGCGTCCGTGCGCGCACTCGACCCAGCCCGTGCCTTCCACAACGTTCGCCGCGAGCACCCTCGGTTTGCCAAGCATTTCCAACGCGATGCAAGCACCTACGATGTCCACAATGGAATCCACCGCGCCGACTTCATGGAAATGAACCGCCTCCGGTTTTTTCCCATGCACCCGGCCTTCCGCCTCCGCGACGCGTTGGAACACGGCGATGGCCTTGGTTTTCACCCAGTCAGAAAGGCTGGATTCGACAATGAGTTGCTTGATGTCGCGGAAATTCCGCCCGTGCTCATGGTCATGCTCGTGATGCCCATGCCCATGGCCGTGTTCAGATTCATGAGGATGACCGTGTTCATGGTGTTCATGGTCGTGTCCATGTGCGTCGCTGTCATGGTGATGGTGCCCGTGACCATGCTCATGCCCGTGCGCATCGTGATCCGGATGATCCTGATGCGAGTGCTCGAACTCCAGGTGGACATCGAACTTAACGCCCGCGATGCTGCCGTTTTGTTTTTTGGCCACGTGCAGATGATAGCCGGGCAGATGAAGTTGCCCCAAGGCCTGCCCCAAAGCGCAGGCATCCACCCCCAAATCGAGCATCGCGCCAAGAAACATGTCACCGCTGATGCCGCTGAAAATATCGAGGTAAAGCACTTTCATAGTCTGATCAAAATATTCACAACCAACTATTTGCCCTCACCCGCCGCGAGCGCGTTGATCTGGCTGGCGGCGTATCCAGCTCCGAAGCCGTTATCAATGTTCACCACGGTAATACCACTGCTGCAACTGTTGAGCATACCCAGGAGCGCGCTGAGGCCGCCCAGGTTCGCCCCATATCCCACGCTGGTCGGCACCGCGATCAAAGGACGTGAGATCAGCCCCGCGACCACGCTGGGCAACGCGCCTTCCATGCCCGCGACGACAATCAGCACGTTGGCCTGTTGCAGTTTTTCGAGGGGCCGCAGCAACCGGTGCAGCCCGGCGACGCCGATGTCATAGTACCGTTCCACCGTGTTGCCCATGATGTCCGCCGTGACCGCTGCTTCCTCGGCCACCGGCAAATCACTCGTACCGGCGCAAAGCACGGCAATGTGGCCCGGGCGTTTGGCCAGAGGCTTTTGGTCAAGCGTCAGGCACCGGGCGGATTCGTGCCAGATGGTTTTGGGGAACTTCTTTTTCATTGCGCGCGCGTGCTCGGGGGTGGCGCGGGTAATCAGCACCCGGTTCCCGTGTTCGAGCATCTTGCCGGCAATCCCCACAACCTGCTGCGGGGTTTTGCTCGCGCCGTAGATAACCTCCGGAAATCCCTGGCGCAAGGAGCGATGCGTATCCACTTGGGCGAATCCCAAATCCGCCACCGGGGCGCGTTGGAAAGCGTGCAATACGTTTTCCCGGGTGGCTTCACCGCGGCGAAAACGTTCCAGCAATTCAATGGCTTCTTTCGATGTCACGGCCCAATCTTGCCTGCAAATCGCCAACACGCAAGACAGGACTTGCCGAACCGCGTTCCTTGAGGTAGAGTTCTGAAAAACTTATGGCACTCGACGACCACTTACTGGAAGCGGAAGACAAGATGATCAAAACCGAGGAGATCATCCAACGTGAATTTTCCGGCGTGCGGACCAGCAAAGCCTCCCCGGCCTTGGTGGAAAATATCATGGTGGAGGCCTACGGAGCCACCATGCGGCTGCGGGAGGTGGCTAATATCACCGTGCCCGAACCGCGCATGTTGGTCGTTCAACCCTGGGACGCCAGCAATGTTGGCCCCATTGAAAAAGCGATTCAGAAGGCCAACATCGGCCTCAATCCCGCCGTGCAAGGCAAGCTTATCCGGCTCGTGCTGCCGGAACTGAGCGAGGAACGCCGGCGTGATCTGGTCAAGATGACGCACAAAATCGCGGAAGACGGGCGCGTGGCCGTCCGGCATGTTCGCCGCGACACGCTCGAACACATCAAAAAGGAGGCCAAAAAGGGCGGCGTGAGCGAAGAAGAGGAAGAACACGCCGAGAAGGAAGTGCAAAAGTTGACGGATCAATACATTGCCAAGATTGATGTCCACCTGACGGCCAAAGAAAAAGAAATCATGACGGTTTAAGGGGGAAATGCGGATTGCGGATTGCGGAAAACCAAGAGTCAGGAGTTAAGACGTTCGGTTAAGTGCTTATCCGTAAATAGATATTGTCTGTCGCCAGCAGATTATGGCTGCGG
>JBAXGN010000260.1 GCA_037139415.1 Verrucomicrobiota bacterium
CCCACGGATAAAAAAATCACCGAAAACAGTTGCAAAAATTAACACCGTTGCTGGAAGGAGAACTCATCGGGACGGCGGGGGATGAGCGCCAGGGACAAATGTTCCAGTTTGGTGACCCCATTTTTGCACCAACTTCACACCCCAACTGATAGGAATTTGCTTTTTGGCACGTTTGATGCTTTCACTTGTCGCGTTGCGGTAAGCGAAGAACTGTTTAGCTCACATATCACTTTATAGTTCAATGGCTTAATGCGTAACAATTTTTCATGAAACTCTCTCCCGATTATCTCTCGCTTGGAAATTCTGTCTGCCTCTGGGGCAGAAATGGCGCGACCTTATATTGGCAAATCACCTCTAAACGACATGCAGTGCGGAAAAATGTCAAAAAACGCAGTGTCAAAAAACGCAGTTGACGACTTCAAGAGCGGGATTTAGTGTACTCAATATTTATGACACCCAAAACCCAATGCTCTCTAACCGCATCACGACAAGTCCGGCGAGTGCGATGGCTAAAAAAACACAATTTCCTAGCAATTCGCCCGGCGAAACTCCTGCCGCTGCTCCTGCTTTTGGCACTGCCCACCGCCCTGCAAGCCGACTGCTTCACTTACTGGACCAATAATGGCACGATCACCATTACCAGCTATTGTGGTCCCGGCGGCGCGGTAACGATCCCCGACTCGATCGCAGGTCTCCCGGTCACCACAATTGGGGTCTCGGCATTCCAAGGACGCACTACCCTGACCAACCTCACGATAGGCACCAACGTCACCAGCATCGCGCTCTGCGCGTTCAGATCCTGCAGCAACCTTCAAAGTGTCACGTTTCCTGATAACGTCACAAACATCGGGGTCTCGGCATTCAACTCATGCTCCAGCCTGACCAACGTTGTGATCGGGAACAGCGTTTCCAGCATTGGTGCCTACGCATTCCTCCATTGTACCGGCCTGGCAGCGTTCAATGTGAGCGCGTCCAACCCCGCCTTCACCAGCCCCTCTGGGGTTCTGTTCAATGTTCGCCAGCGCCAGTCCAAATAACCGCATTGCGGCCAGTCCGTCGAAAGGGAATTCTTTGGTTAAAAAACAAATTCCTGCTATCAGTTATAACCACCTCGTAAACTCATCCACCTCTATTTCCGCATCATCCAGAATTTTGCTCAACAAACCAGGGCCAATTGTCTCACCTGCATGAACCGGCACCACTGTACGACGCCCGTCCGGATGTTGCATAAAATGGTGACTGCCCTTAGTGCGCAAAACATTGAAACCTGCCCGCCGCAACGCTGCGACAAGCTCGCGTCCACGTAATCGAGGCAACCGAGGCATACTCAAACACTAATTCGCTGGACGCCAATAAACTCCGTGTTTGCCGGGTTATCTCGTTCTACCTCCAGGCACAACTCGATGGCCTCTCGTACACGCACAATTAGCTTGTCAAGGGAACGGGCTTGAGTATGGCATCCAGGCAATTCAGGAACGCTGGCTACATAGTAGCCTTCTTCGTCTCGCTCCACGATTATACTGAACTCACGTTTACTGTTTTTCCGCATGAAGGTACTATGCCAGAGAAAGGGAGGGGTCGCAAGGTCTTTTGAGTCCTGAAAAGGGATTCCAAACAATCTGCTCTCATCCACAAAAGGTTCTCTTTACGTCTTTTTGAGTTGTCCGCCAATACCTTCGCGCCGCTTGCGCCTTTTACTGATAGGAATTTGCTTTTTGGCACATTTGATGCGTTCACTTGTCGCGTTGCGGTAATCGTTATGATTGGCACATTGCAGGGATTCAAGCTGAGTACTGGATCGTTCGGACAGCAATACACTACGATTGATGGCGTAACATACCTGACGTGGTTCAACCTCGCGGACGCCAAATTGAAGGGGCTTGCGGAGGGAAGCACGGTGGAATACGAAGTGACGCTGGGGCCAACGGTGCTCTGCCACAGCCCAAGAGTGGAAGAAAAGCTGGCCAGCGCGAAACTGACCAGGGTGATTGGAGGCTGCCCATGAAGGCCGGCGACATTGTGAGGTATTCGCGAGTACTGGAAGAGGGCGAAGAGGAATTGAGATTTGTCCTGATGGCACCACCGGAGAAGGGCCGCGTGGATATTCAGTTGATTTGCGATTGGACTTTCAAGCCGATTGAAACGGTGGCGGAAAGTGAAGTTAAGTTGGCGGATGAGGCTCTGGCGAAAGGGTAACAATATGGGACTCACATATCATTTTACATTCAAAGCGCCGGCGAACAAGACGGCGGCGGAACTGGAGACGTTTCTGAGGGGTGTGGAAAAAGAGGCGCAAGCGCTGGGGTTCAAGCCGACGCTGATGCTGAACGTCAATTTTGACACGACAGAGCGGAAGCAGTTTTCACGGCGACTGACCACCGGCTGGCCGGTAGAGGATGAACGGCTAAAAGGCGCGAACCTGCCGGATGACAGCCGGGTGTGGCACCATAACGCCAGCGAGGGGACCTGCCGAATGCCGCCATCCAAGGGTGTGGTACTGGTGGTGACGGATGATCATGGCAGCGAAACGATCTTCGGCTTTTTCCAGTTTCCTGAAGCGGTGCGGGACACCCACCGCAAAGTTGTGGCGGAAACGGGGCTGAAGGGCTGCTGGGCATTCCAGGACCATGTGAAAAGTCCGGACAAGCGGTATAGGGAAATCGTAAAACGATTCAAGGATGCGGGCTACTTGGTGGAAGAACTTGATGAGTACAAGCCTAAATGAATTTAAGTACTGCGCTGCTGACGGCTAGGAGACTGTTGAAATAATCGCACGTAAGTAGAATATTTGTCTTGTCTAAGAATTACTAAAAGGCACAATGGTCTTGTGTTTAAACCGCAATCACTGGCGCCCCGGGAACTTTTCATCGCTGCTTCGGAGTTGGTGCGGCCCGCCACGACCCCGTTTTACGCCAAACTCGACCAGACGCTCAGCTCTTTTGGCTTCGCGGCGCAAGCCCGTGCTCTGTGTGCGCCCGCCTATTCGGAAACCGGACGCGGCCGTCCGGGCATTGACCCGGTGGTGTATTTCAAAATGCTGATGGTCGGTTTCTTTGAAGACCTTGCCAGCGAGCGCGGGATGGCCGAACGTTGCAGTGATTCCATCGCGATCCGCGCTTTCCTGGGCTACGATTTGACCGAAACGACCCCGGATCATTCCAGTTTGTCGATCATCCGGCTGCGGTTGGGCCAGGCGATTTACGACCAAGTCTTTATCCTCATTCTGAGTGCTTTGGACAAGCACGGCCTGCTCCAAGGGAAGCACGTTGGCATTGATGCGTCGGTCATCGAAGCCAATGCGGCGCTCAAGACCCTCATCCACCGCAACACCGAGGAGGCGTATTGGGCGTATGTTCAGCGCTTGGCCAGCGAAAACGGGATTGATCCCCACAACGCCGAAGCGGTGCGGCAGTTTGACCGCAAACGGCCCAAAAAGATGAGCAATGAGGAGTGGGTCAATCCGCACGATCCGGACGCCAAGATTGGGCTGACCAAGGCGGGTGCCACCGAGATGATCTACAAACCGGAACACACCGTGGATTTGGATACCGGCGCCATTGTGCATGCGGAGGTCCGGTTGGGTCATGAAGCCGATCAGAAGGATTTGCGTCGGCATGTGCAGCAAGCGCAGGCGAACATCAATCAGGCGCAGGAGGCGGCCGCCGAGGACTTGACCCTCCAGAGTGTGACGGCGGATAAAGGTTACCATGCGGTGGCGGAAATGAAGCCGTTGCAGGCCGAAGGAATTCGGACCGTGATTTCCGATCCGGTCAGGAACCGGAGGTTGGAGAAGTTAGATAAAGCGGAAGCGCAGGTGGTGCGCAACGCCAAGCGCAGTGCCAGCAGTAAATCGGGCAAGGCACTGCTCCGGCGCCGGGGGATGCACTTGGAACGAAGTTTCGCTCATATCCTGGATGCCGGCGGCGCGCGGCGAACAACCTTGCGGGGTTTGGAAAACTTGAACAAGCGATTCAAAGTGTCGGCCGCCATCTACAACCTATCGCAGTTGATGCGGAAACTCTTCGGAGTCGGCACGCCAAAACAGTGGGCGGCGATGGGGAAAGCCCTGGTTCTCGTTGGGCGAACCATGTTGGTCGTCGTGGGTGGCCTGTTGCGTATGGGCAAGACAAACCCGCCCGAGCGACAAAGCTCATTATACGAGCGCACACGGTTCAGATTAGCGCGCTGGGTAACGAATAGGGCCACCCAAAACGGCGGTGCGATTTTGCGATTTTTCAAAAAGACCATTATTTCAACAGGCTGCTAGGGTTGCAACAAAGAAATACCGCTTAATTACCGGGGGCTCTTGAGCGCTTTGAGAAGCGCTATAGTAGCGGTGAATGATCCGGGGGCTAAGGTGACCCAGCGCTTGATTAGCATCGCATGGAACACGTCAAGATCCCCGGCCGAGCTACCGCCGCAAATCGCATCGGAAAAGAGTACAAACTTTTTTTTATGACTTGGCTCACCGAGCAGTCGAGTTACAATTGCCTGTGACTGGGCCACTGGCAGTATTGTTCGTAGGAAAGTCTCTGCGGCGGATTGATCCCAGATAACTTCTTCGAGCGATGCCATTGGAAAGAAGACTGCATTGCGGCGCATATAACGGAGATACGCTTTGCGAAGGTCGCGCTGCTGAACCTGGTTGCCGCCCTGAACTCCACCGTCTGAGGCAAAAACGGGCTCGATGTCAAAAGCATTGCGAATTGCTTCGTTAAGAAATAGAACCGCCTGAACAGGATTGGCGTCCTGCGCAAGGGTTAAGTTATCCGGATTAAAAATTTCTCCTACCGGTTTCTGGTCGCCATCAAAAAGCAGATAAATTTCTGATGGCTCCATGCGTGAATAAATGACCGCATCCTTTTTCATGGCGCTGGCTCCGCCAGGATAATACCTAACGTCAAACAAATTCCTGACCGCAGGTCCCATGTGGTCCAGGCATGCCTCCACCATATTCTTTGCCAACCGGTCTTCGACTATCACGGTTCGCTTATTCGTCAACGGCTGCCCGATAAAAAAGAACGCTTCCTCCGGTCGGACATCTTGAATGATTCGGAAATTGCCCGCTTGTGTTGGTTGAAAAATTTTCACTGCACTGGGAGGCAAGGAATCGACAAATCCAGGTGCATGGGTGGAAATAATAATTTGGTGTTTTGATGAGACACACTTGTGCAAAAGGAAATCCAACACAAGCCGCTGAGCGCCCGGGTGTAATGATGTCTCAGGCTCATCAAACAAGAGGAGAGAGTTACTGGGAGCAGCATGAACCTCACGCACCAAGACAACCACAGCGGTCTCACCACTCCCCGCAAACGCTTCCGAGTAGGAGGCGTTTCTGGTTTTTAGAATCACGGAGTGACCCCAGTGGCCGAAGTAACGGTGCCGAAGCACTTTGGCAGCCGTATATTCGCGTCCGAGGATATTGCTCACATCTTGAAGTTCCTGAGGCGAGAGTTGGTACACATCCTCGTGGGCTCTATGTATAAAGTGACCCAAAGCCCCTTTGCGCCCGCTTTTGAATGCCGCCTTTAGATTCACCGACCTGCCCCGCAATAAATCTTGGATACCAGAAGCTGGGGGCCGCTCCGCATGAAAAGCCCGCTCGAACGCATTCTGAACCACGCGAAAATTCAAGTAAACAACCTCCTTCTCAATTGGTGGATGCCTGTTTCCTATCCTCATCCCGTATGCTACAATCGGTTCGCTCGTATCCCACAAATCAGGCTGGCCGGCTTTATTTATTCGGGTTTTGAGCACTTCCCTATCCCGTCCACCACCATCATATGAGTATATCAGGCAATGACGATTCTCGGCGGCCATTTCCTCGATAGGGTCGATCACGGTGTTGAACCAATAACTCCCAACACTTTTGCCTTTCGGGCAACCGTATAGCGCTTGGAGAGCCGAACTCTTTCCACAGCCATTTTGACCAACGAACACAGTTAATGGGAAGGTGAAATCAATCCTGGCGCCAGGCTCAAGATTCCGAAAGCGAGGGAACCGAACATAATCGATGTAGGAAGGAAATGCCCTTCCGGTTTTCATGGCCGCGATTTTGTCAACTAATTGGAGAGTAGTCATGGTGGGATGAGATTTTAGAAGCAATAAATTATACCGCTGGATGGTTCAGTTGAAAATGCCTTAGGATAGTCTTTTTAATCTCATCCGCCTCCAATGTACCGGGAGTATTGCCAACACGCGTTGCCCATTTTCGGCCGGGATGGAGAGTGTCCCAAGGGGAGCGCTTGTTGGCCCGGGTACCGGGGTCATCGCCGTGCTTCCCAAAACCAAAACAGACTTTTGTTTCCTTGTTCCAGACGGGCTTAAAATACTCAATCAGATGATCCTCCGCTGTTTCCACCCAAGCGCTTCGGACAACCAAATAGCGGCAATCAAAATCCTTTATTTCGAGATTGGTGCTCCCACGAATGCTACGGGCATGATCCCGCAACCGGCTGGAAAGCCGCTCCCCTTGTTCTTGGGGCGTTGAAGCATGGAGTTGCGCCGGATCAGCTTTTCCCACATAGATTGGATGCTCTTTGCCGGAGATTGGAGAATAGCAGTCGAAGTTCCCGTGATAATAAATCGCGTAGACGCCAGCGCCGTAGAACCTAGTTTCAGCGGAATTTGCCAAGGGTACACGTGGCTGGAGCAAAAGGGTGTCGGCCACGAGTTTACCGACTACTTTGGGAGCTGTTGGGTCGAAAACAAGCGCCGGCAGGAGAACCGGATCCAAGTGCAAACGGGCCGTATCGAGTTTGCGCATGGTGGTTTCGAGATTCTGGCGCAGGTGACGACGTTTCGTGTCAGAGAACTTGGTGAAGTCGGGTATGGCGGGCAGCGTAGCGGCCAGCGCGTGGATTTCATCAAGGAGGCTGGCGATGTTCGTATGTTTTGACACTTATTGGTTTCTCCGCAGGTGGCGGTGATGGGCGGCGAGCGTGGTAGCCACGCTTAAGCCAATAATCCGTGCCAAGGTTACTGGGACGGCGTTGCCAATCTGACGCATACTTTCGGTCCACGAACTTGGAAAATGGTACCAATCTGGAAATGTTTGGATACGAGCACTTTCGCGCACGGTAAAATAACGCACGGTTCCATCTGGCCGGACCAACATATTCTCCCCACCCGGCACGCCATGATCGCCAGCCTTGAGGGTTTTAGCGGGATTGTCCAACTCGCTACCCGTATGGCCCGCGTAGCGACGCGCGCCAGGTTGAAATCTGTGGTTTATAACGCGTGAGGCTTCAGGAGACTGCGGATCGGGCAGGCCAGTCAAGGCGTCCCGAACCGTGCGCCATCGTGCAAAGACCGGTAATGTGTTTTCCCGGGTGAGACGACGAAGGACTTGCGGAGGCGGCTGCGGCCGATGAGCACGTGGAACATGGTGTTCGTCCCAGTAGATGCCAGTGAGCCATTTGGCAGCCTCCAACGCGCCTCCAGAATGGGTAGCGCGAGGGAAGCTCCATGGCTCTTGAATATCCCAGCGGAAGCCGACGATTATCACCCGCTCACGGTGTTGCGGAACCCCAAAATCGGCGGCATCGACTTTCTGGAAAACAACCCGATAACGAAGTCCTTCGTCGGTTCCAGCGGTATGACGCTCTTCGAGGCGGGCGAGATGTTCCGGCCAATTCTCGTTCTCCTGTTTTGAAATTTCGGGGTATTGGAGCTGAAGTAGAATGTAACCAAAGTATTTTGCGAACGACTTGCGGAGCAAACCGCGAACGTTTTCGAAAATGAAAGCCTCGGGTTGTACTGTCCGAACCACGTTCACCGCATGTGGGAACATGTCGCGTTCGTCGCGATATCCCTGAGCCTTACCACCGATGGAAAAGGGCTGACACGGTGGGCCACCGGAAACCAATTCAACTTGCCCCCGCCATTGGCGGAAATCCACTTGGCGAACGTCGGTGTCGAAAACGCGGATATTCACCCCCATACCAACCTGCCAATTTTCACGAAGAGTGGCGCACGAATCCGTATCCCGTTCAACAACAGCAACGGGTTCAAAGCCTGCGTTATGCAGGCCAAGGGCCAAACCGCCGCCACCAGCGAACAGCTCAATAACTGATAGGAATTTGCTTTTTGGCACATTTGATGCGTTCACTTGTCGCGTTGCG
>JBAXGN010000261.1 GCA_037139415.1 Verrucomicrobiota bacterium
CTTGCCATGAAGAGAATATATCATATTTAGTCTCAACTTGAAAGCAAATTAGAATAAGTCATCAGTGCGCGATGGGGATCAGCCGGCTGACGAAGAAAAGGATAATCAGCAGCGCAAAGCCAATGCCCAGACTCCAGGCGATCAGTTTCTTTTCCACGGGCAGCAGCGGCTCGTACTCCATCGCTTTGATTTCTTCGGCGATTTTTGGTGCTTCAGCCATAAAATATAAATGGTGTTAAATTAGCGGGGGTAAAGGTTCATGGTAGTGCGGGTGGCACGAGCGGCGGATGTACGCCGCCGAAGAAAACCCAGGAGATGACCAGCCCGAACCAGATGATGAATCCAAAGAGGCCCACCACATACACCGCCGCCAGTCGGCCGATGCCCTCTTCCCATAGTTTCTTGAAGTTGGACACGACGCCGATGGCAAAGAACGTCAGGGCGAAGAACATCACGCGGAAAATATTGGCTTGTTCGGAGGCGTTCTTGGCCGGGCCGGCCGTCACTTCCTTCTTCATGACCGTTACCTGTTTGGTGACCGTCTGGCCGGTGGCCGGATCGTTCACTTTTTGCTCGGTGGTGACCGGCACGGATTTCTCGGACTTGATGAGGGACGGAAAGGCCAGCCCCAAGCCGAGGAAGAGGACGAACGTGAGCAGGTATCCGATGACGAACTTGGGAAAGCGCTGCCAGATTTCCGCGGCGCGCACCTTGTCGCCCTCGCGCTTTTCAATGTAGTTGGCCCAGATGAACGCCAGGATAAACGCCCAGATGCCGATGAAGATATCAATGAACACTTTGATGTTGGTGGCGGTGTTCAGAATCCAGTCCTTTTCGTAGTAGATGCCGTGCCCGGCAGCTTTGGCCAGGATGAGCGCATCCGTGATGGCCCCGGCGGCCGTGGCGGCTCCGTCGGTTTTCACGGCCAGTCCCATCCAAGCCCCGGCGACCAGCGGTTCCTGCCACAAAAAGGTCTGCGCCAGGAACGGAAGAATCAATAATTCCACGACGGCAAAGACGACCACCAACGAGGAAACCATGATGGGCACCACAGGCCGGGCGCGAATGGCACCGCCGGTGGCAATGGCCGCCGACACCCCGCAGATGGAGATGCCCGAGGCAAGCGGAGCCGCCCATTCCCGGCTGAATTTGAAATACTTTCGGGCGATGAAGTAGATCACGGCCCAGTAAATTAAGTAGGCCTCGACAATGGCGCAGAATCCCCGAAGCATGATATTCCCAGCGAGCGAGGGGGCCTCCAGCGCCTTGATGCCGACGCCCGCGCCCATGATGACGATGGCGGTCTTGACGAACAATTCGGGACGGATGGCCTCCTTGAGCGACGCGGCCAGGCGCGGCAGAAAATTGCCCACGATCAAACCAGCCAGCAGGGCGAGGATGAACCCGGCTTCGCCGGTCAGTTTAAGCGACCAAGTGAGTGCAAATTTTTTCTGATCGGCAGGGGTGACGGCGGCGATGATTGCGTGGTTGCCCAATAACCAGCAGCCAAAGGTGATGGTAAAAACCAGGGTGAAGGCGTAGCAGAATTTCTTGAGGTTACCGCCCAACAGCCAGTTGCCGAAGCCGATTACGCCCCCCAGGAACAGATAGGTGGCCACGATGGCTCCCCAGCCGGGCAGCCACTTGAAGGCCGCGGATACGGGGGTAACGGCCTTGGACAGATCCGTCCAAGTGCCCACCTTGGCCCCAAACCCAAGGAGATCCACCCCGCCAAATACGCCCAGGGACAAAATAAACACAGCCAGGCCCGTCCAAAAGGCCAGCCAGTCTTCGCTGATTATCGGTTTGCGTTCGGTCATAGCGCGCGGCTGCCAACTCTCCGGGCAGGTGCCGCAGGCGGCGGGACCACGTCTGAGAGTACAGCTTTGCGCGTGTGTTTGTGCCAGCAGTTGGGGGCGTTGGCGAGCCTTTTTATCAGGATTTGATTGCACCCGGATGACGGCGGGTGTTATGCCCGGCGCCGCCGCGATGCCGGGGTGTCAACCGGGCGGCGCCACAGGTTCAATAATCGATATTAAATGTTGTAATAATTATCATTAACTGCATTTATAAAGCATTAAAAATATCAAAAATAATGTTTGCCATCCAAAAAGATTCTGGTAGAATGCCTCTCGTTAGCCGGAGTATCGCCTAGGGCTTGAATCAGGGGTGATTGGGTGGCAGGCGATGGGCCGGCTGTGTGGCAATGTGGAATAACAACTGCAATGAACCATGCCTCAGTGGGTATCGCCGGTCAGGGTGATCGCTCCTGGTTGTGGCGCATGAGGCCGTAGGGCGTCATGCGGAGTTTGCTGGGAGTTATTTCGCGACAAACCGTTAAACCTAAATCAATCATGAATAAACGAACTATTCAGCATATCGCAACCTTGGCGCTTGGTCTGGCGGCTGTCTTGGCTGGTGCGCAATCGGCCCAGGTCCAGTCTTCCGACGGCGGATTCGAAAAATGGATTCAAGACATAAAACATCCGAGTTACTGGCTGACTTGGGGTGGTGATATCCGCGTGCGGGAAGAGTACTTGGACAGCGTCACGACGATGGGGAATGCGAATGCCCCGCGCAGTTTGCAAAACTGGGTACGCTTTCGCGGACGCGTCTTTGCCACGGTTGCACCGTTTGAGCCGGTCAGCGTGAATATGCGCCTGACGACTGAACCACGGTATTACATCGCCGAAACCACCGTGGGGAACCGGATGTTCTCGAATCGTCGAGGCATGGATTGGACGGAGGGCGTGATTGATAATTTGAACCTGAAGGTCACCAATCTGTTCGAGGGCCCGGTGACCCTGACGCTCGGGCGTCAGGATATCATGCTGGGGGATGGCTGGCTGGTCATGGATGGCACCCCTTTGGATGGCTCCCGAACCACCTTTTTCGATGCCGCCCGCATGACCATTGACATGCCGGACGACAACCTGTCGCTGGACCTGATGTACATTGACCTGGGCGCGATGAATAACCGTGTTATGCCGGTCATCAACGCGCGCAGTGATCGGGCGCTGACGGATCAGAATGAGCGTGGCCTGATTGCGTATGCGACCTTCAAACCGAAGAAAGAGTTGGAGGTGAATGCCTACTTCATGTACAAGCATGACCAGCGTGTTTACGAAGATCGCGTTTATACTCCTTATACCGGCTATCAGACGGCGCGCGGCGACAATGGGGATATTTACACTCTGGGTGGTCGGGTGGTGCATGACGCCACGGAACATGTGCGGGTGTCAGTTGAGGGTGCCTACCAGTTTGGCCGCAAGCAGGAGACGGGAACACCCATGGGCGCGCGGTCCAACACGCTTTTTGGAAATAATTATCACTCTATCAGCGCGTGCGGCCTCAACAGCCGGATCAGTTATCTGGTCAAAGACAAGATGAACAACGTGGTGTACCTGGCGTATGAATACGAATCGGGTGATGATCCTTCCACCAGCAAGGACGAACAGTTTGACCCGATGTGGGGCCGGTGGCCGCGCTGGAGCGAAATGTACATTTATTCCTATCCCAACGAAACGAAAGTGGCGTTCTGCTCGAACGTGCATCGCGTTGGTCCGGGTTGGACCATTTCGCCAAACAAATATTTGGACTTTGTTGTGAATTACAATCTGCTGTATGCGGATCAGGCGGTGCCCACGCGCGCATCCGTGGCGTCCACCAGTTTTTCCCGTCATGGGCATGATCGCGGGCAGTATTTGCAGGCCATCATGAAAGCCAAGTTCAACAAACATCTCGTCGGCCATCTCTGGGCCGAAGTGATTTGGCCGGGTAACTTCTACTCGTTCAAGGAACAGATGACGTTCCTGCGCTGGGAAGTGATGGCTTCATTCTAAGCCGCTGGTTTTATATCAGGGCGCCGGCATGTTGCGTTGCTGCCCCCTGTTTAGCAGCAAACGGAAGGGTACCTCCCCCTTCCGTTTCTTGTTTATGCGGGATGGACTTTTGGACGCCGGTTGCCTAAGATTTCATCAGTTTATGAAGCACAGAAAAATCATCGGGCTGGGGATATTGGTCGTGGTTTTGGTGGTCGTGGGCATTCCAGTGCTTCAGCATTACCGACTCAAGAGCGCAGTGACAGCGTACCGTAATGAGCTGCGCGCCAAGGGGCGCAAAACCTCGATTGCCGAGGCGATACCGCCAGCACAGACGCGGGGACCAAATGGGGCCTATGCGTTGCAGGGGGTGATCAACCGGTTTCCCTCGCTCAATTTTTCTAATCAACCCTCCAGCATGTTGTATGTGGCTCCCGGCAAGGCACGGGTAGCCTGGCAAGAGGCGTTTTTAAGGCAATCGGATAATACCAACATCTGGACTGGATTGGCCCAGGATTGGAAAGAACAACGGGAAATGCTCGCGGAGCTGCGACAGGTGATTGAGGAAAATCCGGTCCTCGATTTCCGGCCCAATTATACTGCTGGTGTAATGATGCTCTTGCCCCATCTGACTCCCGTAAAAAAGGTCGCACAAATATTGAATGCGGTGATGTTATTGGATTTGCACGCCGGACAGACAGAAGAGGCTTTCAAATCCATGCGGGCCAGCCTGCTGATGGTGGCACATTATGACAATGAGGCGGTCTTGATCTCTCAGTTTGTACGCTATGGCTGCCACGCGATAAATTTTAACATGCTCTGGGAAGCTTGGCAGAGTGATGCCTGGAACGATTCCCAGTGGCAAGAGTTGCAACAAATACTTGAAGCGACCGATATACTGCGGCCCGCTATGATGTCGTTGGAAATGGAACAAGCGTTCAGTGCGAATACTTTCCAAAAAATACGTAACAATCCAGCCTTGCTGCGTAGTTGGGCTATGGGTGCTGGAAATACTTCAGTTACCAGCATTGTGGATCAAGTGAAAGCAATTTTGGATGAACCGAAGGAAGCCATGCAGGATTTCCGACTCCATTACATCTGGCCGTATTGGGCCTCCTATCACCATGAATTGAACAACCTGAAACAATGGGAATATTCGCTGCAGGCGATATTGGATACGACGAAAAATGAGAATATACAGAAATCATCTATTAACTTGCGCGCATGGATAGAAGACTGCACCGATGGAAGATGTTGCCCGGATGATCCGATCGAGTCCATGTTTGCCAATGCCCGAGCTAGTGAGGGATATCTCAAAAAAATAGCCGCTGCCGAAACTCTGCGCCGTATGGCCATCGTCGCCATTGCGCTCAAACGTTATCATCATCAACATCAGAGTTATCCAGAAAAATTGGAAGGACTGGTTCCTGTTTTTCTCAAAGCCGTTCTCAAGGACATCATGGATGGGCAATCCCTGCGATACCGACTGAATACGAACGGCACCTTTACTTTATATTCGGTGGGGGAGGATGGAATAGATCAAGGCGGCGAACCTGGCACCGGATACAAGAGCGATACGCGGCCCACGTTGCAACGCGGCAAGGATTGGGTATGGCCGCAACCGGCGACGGCAGCGGAAGTGGATCAGTATAATGAGTCTTTGGACAAGTCCCGGTTCAACAGGCGTCGGAAATAATTCGAGCGTATCACGCGCTGTGTTGTTTTATAGATCCTGGTTTCCGGCCACCATAATATAGTCACCACCCCCAGCTTTGGTTTCTGGTTACTTGTCTTTAATTCAATCTGGGTATGCACATCATTCCCCTGCTCCCTGCATCTTGTGGTTGGCGCCCCGGCGCCGTCCCCCCATCGGCAACTATGTCCGCGAAGGGAAATAAAGTGCATACCTAGATAATTCAATACGGCCAACTCGGCGCGAAAAGTTCCCTGGAAAAGTTATTGAAATCTGGGGAATGGTCCTTTAAAGTGATCCTGCGTCTGGCGTCAAACCCGGACGTGTCGGGGCGTAGCGTAGCTTGGTAGCGCGTCTGAATGGGGTTCAGAAGGTCGTGAGTTCAAATCTCACCGCCCCGACCATTTTACTCCCAGAAAAAGGTAACACGTCCGAAAGTTTGAAAAGGGTCTAAAACTACCTAAAAAAGGGTTGTAACGCACGCGGCACAAAAACTGCATCAGTCTTGCAACCTCTCTGCACTCCACCTGCCAATCGGGCAAACCGCCGTTGCAAGCCACGCCTTGGTCTTCGTACATCCGCACATTGAATGGTTGCACTTACCCAACCCCAGCCTGGCATTCTCCACCCAGTAAGGCGTACAAGCCCGGCATTGCGCCAGCCTGCCATCAAACACCTCACCACTCACAACCGGAAACCCAGCCCGCGCCCAGGCTGACACTGCCCCAGCAAAATTCCCAACCATCCTCCCAAAAGAAGGCCCGTTTGGATCATCCCGCCTATATATATACTCCAACTCTGCCAGCGCCTGGTCATCCAACTCCACATACTTCCCAACAACCACACCCCGACCAACCACATCCTCCACATACCCAGCCGGGCGACTCGCAGCCACCTCCCGAATACTCTTCAGCGCGATCCTCATGGCGCGCACACACAATTAATCCCAAACAAATAATACGCCACGTTACAAGGCGTCCCGATCACCGCGCCAGCCGGGAACACCGGCGTACCCTCATCCGGCAACAACTCATCCGCATCAAAGACCGTAGTGCAAGTCGTAGCCTCCCCATCCACATGATAATACTCACACACCGACAAAAAATACCCCTCGAACTTCCCCTTGCCAGCATTCATAGCCTGACAATCCGATACCCGGAACCCCCGATTGCACCCATCCACACTATTATATAAGTCCTTCACCTGGATCCCGCTGATATAGCCAGGTGTTGTCGCGCCATAATCCTTCGCCAGGCACCGCCCCCGCGCGGCCGCCCACTGGGCATCCCCGGTGGCCTGCTCCGACTTCGTACAAGTCTGCACCACCGTCAACGACTTATAATGCGGCACCCCCATGCCAATCGTGTACGCACCCTCACCCTCACCCACCGTTTTTTCATACCAATCCCAATACCAAGGCAACTCCACCACGAACGTCGCCGGCGTACTATTCGCCGTGTACCGGCAATCCGTCATATTATTTGGGTAACTCGAAGAAGGCGTATCCCCGTTATACGTCGAAGAACCATCAAATATAGCTGGAAAAGACTCCGCACCCCAACCCGGCGTATTCGGGTACACCCACCTCCACGCATCCGGCAGCGTCTCATGAAAAAAAGTCCGGCTCACCCACGTCCAAGTCGCCACCTCATCCGGATCCGGAGCCGTCCCCAGGCTCGGCGTCGTCATCGCCGTATCAATCGTGCACGTGCTCTTCCCAGTCGTCTGGTCAATCTCCCTGGTGATCTGGCACTCCGCGCTCGTCATCCCGGCCCCAGACACCAACGTATCCTCCACCCACGTCTTCCACCGCTCCAACAACCCCGGATATACTTGGAATGGCAGATCATCATTTAATGGTGACAAAGGCCTCCCCAAACGCTGCCCCGGCTGCCGCAGTCCACTCTGGTGGATGTTACGAATGCGGAGACCAGGAGCAGGCCGACCAAAAGTGAGTAATAGCACGCCTGAGAGCTGAGATATCTAATGAGTAATTGCAACTCACTGGCGCCGCGATCGCTTGATCCGTGAAAAAGCCTGCATCTGATCCCCGCCTCGCTATAAATTCCAGTTCCCTGCAATCCTCCTGCACCCTTCCCGCAAACCCTTTCCAAACATTACTTCCCAATCATTTCCGCTGCAACCATCCCAAAATGCAGCATTCCATTCGTACCCCCTTGAATTTTAGCTTCTTCACGTCAATTACAGCCAATTCCAATCATTAGGTCTGCGCCGCAAAACAACATTTCCAGTAAACCAGCACCCCCCTCTTGACACCCATCCACCACGCATTCCCCCATCCATAGAACGCTCATACCATTTTGCTGGCACCAACAAAATGGTCAGCGGAACCAATGAATAACGTCCCAGCGATTAACCAGCCAGATTGATAACCTGGGCGTCGGCCTTGGAAATAACTGGCGCATTCCAACATCATTTGACGTGTTCCATCGTTATCACGGTTTCGGTTGGTTTCGTTTTGCATGAGTAATGGCGAAAACAATGGTTCATAGCAACCCAAAGGGTGTGTGACCGGAGAGTAACTTTGTTCAAGCGGCGATTTGGAGTTTGAGG
>JBAXGN010000262.1 GCA_037139415.1 Verrucomicrobiota bacterium
CCGGACAATCATGACGCTTGTGATCAAATTCATCGCAGGGAACATATAAGGGTAGATTGCTCCCCCTTCGCCCCCGCAACCAACCCTGGCCTGTGGTGACGCAATTCCTTCAGAATTGTTGCTCTGCCCCATCCGCCGCCACCCAACCCAGCGGGGGATTGGAGTCTCAATCCGAAAGGATTGACAGCGTGTAGCCGGTCGGTCGCGAGGGGCACGGGGCGCGACCACCGGTAAACCGTAGAAAGGGGAGCGCACCCCGAAGCGGGTGCCAGAGATGCTAAAGTTCATTGTAATACTGCGCATGAAACATAAACATGTTTTGGCTTTTGAGGTAACTCTAGGATTAACGGCTGGCGCTCCATTGGACCGAAACTTGATCCCATTGAACAATGCTGGACTTCAAGGCTGCCCCTAAAATACATCACTGCAAAGTCTCCCGTTTCTCGATTGCAGCAAAGGCCACGTGTCAAAAATAAACGCTTTCCCTGCGACGGCGCTAACGCGTATCCAAATAATTCTGTGGCCTTCGCTGAGGATATTTCAATGCAAGGGCTCCATCTTAAAAGGAGTTCGGAAGCAGGTCTTTTGAATTGTGGAATCTGATGAACCAGTTCCGGGGCGAGAATATCGGTTTCCTTCGCGTCTATGAAATCAGCGATGTTAGAAAAACGCACCCACGCGTCCTTGGGGTGTTGTATTGATGGAGCCGGATGAACGGAAACAGAAACACACCCTTCAAAAAACACTATAGCCCAAGCGGCGTAGAGTATGGAGAGATAAGCCCGCATACTCAAAATGCCCAACGACTCAAGCTCAGTGACCAAGACCACGGGGTGCGTGGATTGCAACCCGAGCGCGATAGCCGGGTTTGCTGCTGCGCATTAGGCGGCAAAGTCTTCACATCACAATAATTATTCTTAATGGCTATCAAGCTGGGTCAGCGTAAAATCCAATGGAAAAAGGACTGTATCGGCAACGCACGAGAACGGCAGGTCCAAGCAGCAGAACACCACACCGGCAGTAGAAGATCCGTTACCGTCAACCAACCAACAGTCGAATTTGCTGCCGATATAATATCGGTCGCATCCACCCATGTGGCTATGAGTGGTGCTCCAGTAATCGTATCGCCCTTGGCTCGATCTCCGCTCGTGCAGAGCGGCGCAACCAGTCGTCAGCGACATGCTTACAAGGCAAATGCCGATAAATGCAATGGAGCTTTTCATGTGATGTCGGTCTTGCCGTCTAACTTTGCCAAATGGGCGCGCGCTTACTTCCCGCCCTTCACATCGTAGCAGAGCAGGAGTTCCTGGTCGCGCAGGTAGAGGCGGCCACCGGCGACGACGGGGTGGGCCCAGCTATTTTTGTTGCTGCGCTCGGGTTGGTCGAAGCGGCCTTTTTCGGTGTAGCCGTCCGGGGTGGCCACGACGAGGGCCAGGGTGCCCGCGCCTTTTTCGCTGCGGCAGTAGAGCAGGTCGTCGGCATACGCGAGGGAGCCGCCCAGCGCAAGGATGAGCGAGAGGTGATTCATGGCCGGGTGACCATGCGACAGGAAACAATGGGTGCGTTGCATGGTGGGTTTGTAACCAAAACCCGCGGCGAAGGCAATGGAAAAGGGCAGGGCGGCTCAGACCGCGCGGAAGGTGAACGCGCCGTAGCCCACGACGCGGTTTTTCGATCCGGCGGTGTCGCCGGAGTTGCGCAGATCGGCGGTGGCAGCCTTGAACTGGCGGTGCTTGACGGTTTGCAGCCAGCCCTGAATGGCCAGGCGCCCGCAGGCTTGCGGGGGATGGATGCGGTCAGGCTCCAACGCCTCGATGGCGTCCGCCGTGGTGCGGTCCAGGCGGCAGGCCGCCGCGTAATCCAGGTAATGGCTCAGGTCCGAGCTGATGACGAAGGCGGTTTCCGGCCCGCCCCAGAGCGCGTCAATCACTGCCGCGACCTCGTCCGGATCGGCATCGCCCACCACCACCGGCACGATGCTGAATTGGGGCAGCAGACATTGCAGGAACGGCAGTTCCACCTCCAGGCAATGTTCTTCTTCATGCGCCGCTTCGTTGAAGTGCACGGATTTCAGGCCCGCAATGGCTTCAGTTCCGGCGGTATCCACTGGCACCAAGCCCAGCGGGGTTTCCCATTGCGTCGCGCGGCTCAGCGCCAGGCCGTCAAACGCCACGTAATGGGAGGGCCCGAGCAGGATCACCTTGCGAATCGTGTCTTTGGCCGCCGACCAATGGCCGAAAGCCGAGCCGGCGATGGGGCCCGAATACACATACCCGGCATGAGGCGCGATGACGCCTTTGGGCGGCGGGTCGGTCAACGGCTGGCCGGATTGCAGATACGCTTCCACGGAGCTGCGGAGCCGCGCCGGGTTGCCTTCGTAGAAGGTTCCCGCCACGGCGGCGCGCCGGATTGGAGAGGATTGCTTGGACTTCATGATTTGGCCCAGATGCCCGGAATAACGGTTTGGCAGCGCGGACATTGCCCGCTGGCGGTGATTCGGTTGGCCTGAATATGGTAGCCTTGCCGCCGCACTAACGTTTCGCCGCAACCGGGGCAGCGGGTGTCTTCCCACGTCCCGACGCGGCCCGGCTGGTTCCCGGCATAGACGTAGCGCAGCCCTTCGCCGACGCCGATTTCCGCCGCGCGGATCAGGTCGTCCGTGGTGGTGTTGGCGGGATTCGTCATGCGGTAATCGGCATGGAAGGCGGTGATGTGCCAGGGAATATCCCGGCTGAGGCCCGCAATGAATCGCGCGATGCTGCGCAGCTCCGCTTCGCTGTCGTTAAAGCCCGGCACCAGCAGCGTCAGCACTTCCAGCCAGATGCCGCGCGCGTGGATCATGCGGATGCTGTCGAGCACGTTGCCGAGCGTCCCGCCCAATTCCCGGTAATGCTGCTCATTGAAACATTTCAGGTCCACTTTGTACGCCCCGAGCCACGGCTTCAGGAAGTCCAGCACCTCGGGCGTCGCGTTGCCGTTGGAGACGTACGCGCACAGGAAGCCCGCCGCCCGCGCCTGCTCGAAGATCGCGCCGGACCACTCAACGGTGATCAGCGGCTCGTTGTAGCTGGAGACCACCAGCCGCGCCGACTCGCGCTGGGCCGCCGCCACGATTTGCCCGGCGGTGATTGCCTTGATGCGCGCGCCCGCGTCCGGATCGCGCAAGGCTTGGCTGGTGCTCCAATTCTGGCAATACGCGCAATGGAAGTCGCAGCCCAACATGCCGAACGTGAGCGCGTCGCTGCCGGGATAGACATGAAAGAATGGCTTCTTCTCAACCGGATCGCAGGCCAGGCCCGCCACATAACCGGACGGCACCCATAGTTGCTCCTCCTTGACGAACCGCACTTTGCAGATGCCCCGGCGGCCTTCGCCCAGCAGGCACCGGTGACCGCAGGCCACGCAGCGCAGCTTGCCCGACTCCCGGCGGAATAGCTTCCCCGGGATCGCGTACTGGTCCAACGTTGCCGCCAGACGGTCTTGCTCCGCTTCATTCATGCGCTGCCTCAATCTACCACACTATGCCCGAAACAGCGCGCCCATTTTCTTCCCGAGGATTTTGCCGGCGATGAAGAGGCTGGCCGTCAATAAGATCATCCCCAGCACGCCCAGGGCGCACGCCACGGCGGGTGCGTTCGGCTCAATGCGGCTCATGTGCTGGTAGATCATCTTGGTGATGGGATAATACTGCTCGCGCATGGCCAGGATGAGGCTGTCGCTTACCTCCAGCATGGCGAACGCAAACGTCAGGATTGTCCCCGCGACGAGATTGGCGGTCACCAGTGGCAGCGTGATCTTGCGCAGGGTGCGGAAGGGCGAGGCCCCGAGGTTGGCGGACGCCTCCTCCAGCGTGATGCTCGTCTGCTGGAAGCCTGCGTACGCCGACCGCACAATGTACGGCAACCGCCGC
Source organism: Verrucomicrobiota bacterium (assembly GCA_037139415.1). Taxonomy (NCBI): domain Bacteria; kingdom Pseudomonadati; phylum Verrucomicrobiota; species Verrucomicrobiota bacterium. Next base: position 3,911 of record JBAXGN010000262.1, read on the forward strand.
ACGCTGTAGCTGATGATCAGCAGCAACGTGGGATTCTCGCGCGGATTCAGCCAGGAAATCTTGAAGTCGAAGCCCGCGACGTAGCCAAACGCCAGCACGATGCCGGGCAGCGCCAGCGGCAGCATGGCCAGCGCGTCGAATAACTCCGCAAACGGAATCCGCCGCCGCGTCAGCAACCACGCGATCACCACGCCCAGCACCAGATCCAGCATAGAGCTGAGACTGGAGTAGAATAAACTGTTGCGGATGCTGGAGATCGTCGCCCCGTGCGAAAATACCTCGCCAAAGTTGGCGGTGGTGAATTCATCGGGCAACACGCTGAAGAACCAGCGTCCGGCGAAGGATTGCACGATCACCATGAAGTGTGGCAGCAACGCCAGGAAGATCAGCGCGCCCGTCGCGCCCCAGATCAGCAGGCCCTCCTTGAGGTTTGGCTTCACTGCGGTCTCCGCCGTGTGCCCGCGCGCGATCATCTCGTACCGTTTGCCGCCGAACGCCCGCTTGCTCAACACGAACAGCGCGACCGTCAGCACCAGCACGAACACGACGAGCGCGTACCCCATGGGGTTGGTGTTGATCGAGGTTACCGTGTCGAAGATTTGCACCGGTACCACCCGCGAAAAGCCGAAGATCAGCGGCGTGCCCAGATCCGTGAACGCCCAGATGAACACGATGATGGCTCCGGCGAACCAGCCCGGCAGGATCAGCGGCAGCGTCACGCTGCGGAACAACCGCCATCCGCTGGCTCCCATGTTTTGCGCCGCCTCGCGCAAGGCGGGGTCCACGTTCGCCATCGCGGCCGCGAGGTTCAGGTACATAATGGGGTAGAGGCTGAGCACTTGCAAAATCACAATCCCCCAGAACCCGCCCGCCCCGAGCCAGTCAATGGGCGACTCCGCTGGCGATATCCCCAAGTGTACCAGTGCCAGATTCAACGAGCCATACTTGGCCAGTAACTGCTTCAGGCCGATCGCCCCCACAAACGGCGGCAGGATCATCGGTACCAGGAGAAGGCTGCTCAGGATGGTCTTGCCGCGGAAATCGAACCGGGTCATCCAATGCGCCAGCGGCAGCGTGATGGCGGTGACCACCGCCGTGGTGAATAGGGCGATGCGGAAACTGTTATACAGCGACTCGCGTTGCAGCGGGCTGGCGAGGAGCAGCTTGAAGTATTCGAGGGAGAAGTGTCCATCCGTGATGAACGCGCCCTTGAGCATGAAGCTGATGGGATAAAACAGGAACGCGCCAAAAAAGGCCAGCAATAGGCCCAGGAAGGCAACGGTGGAAAAGTTCAAATCATACTTCTTCACCGCGCCAGCGTAGCAACTTCAGCCCGCCGCTCAATGGAAAAAAACGCAACCGATCGCTTATGTGATTGAGCACGGGTGGTTCTGCAAGGGTTTTCAGCGCCTTCTTAAAATTAAACGGTGGTCCACCCGTTTGGTCTGGTGGTATTCGAGCGGCGGCAGATCGGTGATGGTGGGGGATTCGGTTTCGTTCAGGATGCCTTTGGCCATGGCTTGCAGCGCCTGCCAGCGCGGCCATTCCAATTTCGGCGAGTGGGTGACCTGGCGCAACATGCTCCGCCACTCGATGATGACGCGGTCAATGTCGCCTGCCCCCAGAAACTCCCGGATGAAGGCGGCTTTGCTGTCGGGGTTCTTGTGGACGGATGCCACAATCTGCTCCGCGCCAGCGCCGTATCCCGGCGGCACGCCGTTTTCCAGGTAGCCCGGAATGCATTGGATGCCGAAGAGTTTTTGGCAGGCCATCGCCAAACCGCCGCCCCAGCGGTTGTCCTCGCCGCAGAAGCGGAACCCGGCGTCGAGATTGGCGAGGTCATAGATGAATTCATCCAGCGGGTAACGTTCGTCCTCCAACCCCGCGGCAATGGCCAGACCGTCGCCCTGATGGAAGAAACTCATGATCTTGCCGCGCCGCGTGGGCACTCCGGCGGCGTCCACCAATCCAAGGCGGCGCCAGAGCATGGCCACGCCGGTGGCGGCGGATAATTCGCGGCAAACGGCAATGAGCGGGCAACTGGCGCAATCGGCGGCGACCACCTCGCGCTCCGGCGGTTTCCAGAGGGCCACGCCATGGCGATCCACCGGGACGCGCAGGGTCAGGTCAGCCAGACTCACCAGCGCGACCAGTTTTTGCCCCTGACGCTCGAAGCGGGTGACGGTCAGCTTTTGCGCCGCTAATTTCTGTTCCACCAGCGGAGCAATTTTTTGTTCCCAGAGGCTGAGCGGAGCTTGCCGTCCGCTCCAGTTGGTGAGTCGGCGAATCCATTTGACCAACAAGACCCGGTCGTCGTTGAGGAGTTCGGCGACAGTCATGGCGCGGCCGTAAATGCGCTGACCGTCCGGCGTTTCACTGAGCACGGCGAGCAGGCCATGCCCGACTTTTTCCAGGGCATTAGGCTGGGACAGGGCAGGGGACAGCACCGGTACTTGGGCGCTTGGGGCTCCCGCTGTCTCGGCGACGGAGACTGTATCCGTTTGCTCCGCCGGGTTGGCCAGGATGAATATTTCCCGCAACGGCATCTCCTTGAAGGCGGGAAGGTTTTCGTATTCGCCACGGCTGTTCAGTATCTGGACCACCTTTTTGCGCACGTGCCGCGCCCGTTCCGCATCGGTCTTCAAGTTGCAGGGTGTGTGCGGATGTTTCAGGGATTCTTCGACGCCGAGCCAGACGGGTTTGGTGGTGAAGAGTCGTTCCTGAACCCGGACCGCCTCGGCAAACGGGTCGCGCCCCTGTTCGGCGGCGACGGCCATCAGGCCCAGCAGCGCATTCCAATCCACCATACCGCTGCGGTAAAGATGTTTGGCGTAACCATCGCGCATCCGGATTTCATTCTCGCCCACCAAAACATAGCCCATCTCATCAATGCCGCGCCGTCCCGCCCGCCCAAACATTTGCAGGATTTCATCGGGCCGCAACGGCTGTTCGGTCTGGTCGCGCCGATACGATTCACCGGCCAGGGCGACGCTGCGCAGCGAGAAATTGATGCCCGCCGCCAGCCCCATGGTGGCCACCACCACGCGCAAGGCGCCGGCTTTGGCCAGGGGCTCAATGACGCCCGCCCGCACGGCGTAGCTCAAGCCGCTGTGATGATAGACCACGCGTGATTTGAGCATCTTGGCCAAGTGTTCGCCGACGAGTTGTTTTTGGGCCAGGGTCAAGGTGAGTGGATTGGGCACCGGCAGATGGCGCGCCAGTTCCGCCGCCAGGGCTTCCGCCGCCGCGCGGCGTGGCGCAAAAATCAGGATGGGTCCCAAGTCTTCCGCGAGCACTCGGGCGCAAAAGCCGGGCCAGTAACCGCGAATTTCCTTGGGCAGATGAAAGCTGAGCTGATTGACGTACACTTCTTCCAAGGGGACAGGCCGAATGTCGTGCGTGATCAGGACGGCTTGGCGGCCCAGCCGCGTCAACCATTTCACCAGATCCTGCGGGTTGGCCACGCTGCCGCTTAGCAGTAATAACTGGGTTTTGGCGGGAGCCAAAGCCAGGGCCAACTCGTAATTCAAGCCGCGATCCTCATCGCCGATCATCTGGTATTCGTCCACGACCAACAAGGCCGGGCCGTCGCCGCGAATGAGCCGGTTCTTTTGGGTTTCCAAGGTGGCGACCAGGATGGGGGCTTCCAGGTTTTCGGCGAGGTCGCCGGTGGCGATGCCCACGTTCCAGCCGCGCGCACGCCATTCCGCGAGCTTATCGTTGGCCAGGGCGCGGGTGGGCACCGTGTAAATGGCCTGCCCACGCCGTTTGCATTCCCGCGACCACAGCTCAAAGATCAGGGTTTTGCCGGAGCCGGTCGGTGCCTGCACCACCACATCCCGCCCTTCCCGCAATGCGGAGATCGCCTGCTGCTGCCAGAGGTCGGGGACGACCATCTGCTGCTGCAGGGAGCCAAGATTTTCCAATTGTTCGCCCAGCGCCGTATGCACAGGCGGAATATAGCGCAGGGGGACGCTGGTTGGAAGCGAATGGTTTGAGTGAGCGCCAGTATATTTGAAGCAGATGTTTTGGGGATGCCACGTCACAAGTAATTCCACGTCCCCCGCAGCTTGGCCCGGAGCGTTCCCAGCAACCGGTCCAGCTTCAGGTGACGGTGCGTTTTGACCCAGTCGGTCATCCGTTGGATT
>JBAXGN010000263.1 GCA_037139415.1 Verrucomicrobiota bacterium
CAAGGTTTTTCCAGTTCATATGTAGCGGTATTTATGCGCAGGTGTATAGCGGATCGAGAACAATGCCTTTGGCCAACTGACCCAACATTGGCATCTGACGCATTGTGCGCACCATCATCCGGTGGCCGTGCAGGCGCTATTGTGGATAAAAATCATCGCCTTCACGCTCTTTCACGCCTTTGCCATCTTGCATGGCAAACGGTTCCGCCTGAGGCAAGTGACGTTGCAGGAACTGCGCCAACAGATTTACCGCTCGTTGCTCTGTTCCTGGCCGCTTTCCTTGTTCAGCGGGTAGGTGCCCCCGGTGGCAGCCGAATTTTATTAGCAACGTAAAAACCTGAGTCCATCAGGTCTCCAGCGGACTTGCCTCGCACAGGTCCGCCGGCCGCGCTTTGGCTTCAATTACGGATGCCGCGTGGTCTTTCAGCAGGCGGACCGCCCGGCAAAAATACAAATTCCTGCACTCAGGATAAAGCTAATCCCGTCGTGCGAAATTGCAGGAAAGTTTGCTCATTTCTTTACATTTGAGTCCCCCAAAATTAAAGTGGGGTTGGTTCACGACATGGGTGACAGTATTAAACAGTCAAAGCCAAAGCGGCCCGCCAGCGGTCTTTTAATTGCCGCTGGCTTCTCGCTGGTTTTGTGCCTCGTCATTGGCGTTGGTCTTTTTCTGGTTGTGCGCCAGCGGTCTGGCTTGACGCAACCCAAGCATGGTGTTTCCGCCCTGCTTTTCAATTACGCGGAACCGCAGCCGGTTGCCTATCAAAAGTACGCCGGTTCTCAAAGCTGCCTGGCGTGCCACGAGCCCGCCTTCACTCCCTGGCGTGCCTCGCACCACGCCTTGGCCGAACGCCCGCTCAAACCGGAATTGGATACCGCCGCGTTTTCTCCATCACAAACCTTCAAGCACGGGACGCAAACCTCCACGGTCCGATTCACGCAGCGCCGTTGCGAACTCCTTACCCAAGGTCCCTCCGGCAAGGCGGAGACTTTTATCGCCGACCGTGTGATCGGACATGACCCGTTACGCCAATATCTCATCGCCAAGCCCGATGGCCGTTATCAGGTCGCTGAGATTGCGTCTGACCCTAAAAAAGGCGATTGGTTCAATGTGTATGGCAATGAAGACCGTCAGGCGGGCGAATGGGGGCACTGGACCGGGCGCGGCATGACGTGGAACACGATGTGTGCGGCGTGCCACAACACCCGCCTGCGAAAGAATTATCAACCCGCCACCGATACCTACAATACCGCCATGGTCGAAATGGGAGTTGGCTGTGAGGCTTGCCACGGCCCCATGGCAGACCATGTTGCCTGGCAGAAATTGTTTCCCCCGCCACCTGGCCCGAGGAATCCCAGCCGCAAAGATCCCACGCTACAAAAAATGGACAAGAATCAGGTGTTCGATACCTGTGGTATGTGCCATGCCCGCCGGGGAGAGTTCACTGGCGATTTCAAACCTGGCGATTCGTTTTTTGACCATCACAGCCTCACCATTCCCGATGAAACGGATACCTTCTATCCGGATGGCCAGATTCGTGATGAAGATTACGAATACACCGCCTTTCTCGGCAGCCGGATGTATGCCTCGAAAGTCCGCTGTATTGATTGTCACGATCCGCATACCGCCAAACCGCGCCTCACAGGCAACGCCTTATGCCTCACTTGCCACAGTGCCCCAATTCCCCCGGCACCCAGAATTGTTCCCGCCACCCATGCGCATCATAAGGTCAACGCCGGTGGAGACTCCTGCACGGGGTGCCACATGCCGATCACCACGTACATGCAGCGGCATCCGCGCCACGATCACGGGTTCACCATTCCTGATCCCCTCCTCACCAAACAGTTCGCCATCCCCAATGCCTGTAACCGTTGTCACACCAATCAGACGGAGACGATGGAGTGGGCTTTGGATTGGACGCAGAAATGGTATGGCAAAAAGATGGACCGACCTTATCGCGCTCGCGCGACCACGATCGCCAAGGCGCGTAATGGCGAAGCCACCGCGTTGGATGCCCTGCTGAAAGTGGCACGGGAGGATAAAAACGCGCTTTGGCGAGCGTCGGCTACCGGGCTTGCGCGCCGTTGGAGCCAGGAACCCAAGGTTATTAATGCTTTGCTGGAACAGGCCAAGGACCCCGCGCCCATGGTGCGCGCGGTGTCCGCCCGGTGTCTTGAGCCGACCCAGAGTACGTATGCCCGGAGCGTTTTGGGGAACTTGTTGAATGATCCTTCTCGTGCCGTGCGCGTGGAGGCGGCTTGGTCATTGCGGACTACGGTGGACACCAACTCGTTGGCTGGCCAGGACCTGATGCGCTATCTGCGGCATAACCTGGATCAGCCATCCGGGTTGCTGCAAATGGGCGTATTCCAAAACGATCGCAACGATCATGAGGGGGCGCTGGCCTCGTTCCAAAAAGCGGTGAGTTGGGATGGTGGGTCGGCCCCGCTGCATCATGCACTGGCGGTTTGTCTGAGCCAGAATGGCCAGTCTGCCGCAGCCGTGCGCGAATTGGAAATCGCCTGCAAACTGGTCCCGCGCGATGCGGAATATCGTTTCAAATTGGGCCTGGCCTATCACGAGGCCAGTCAGCCCAAGGCCGCCTTGAATGCCTTGGAGGAGGCCGTGAAACTCGATCCCCAATACAGTCAGGCGTGGTACAATCTTGGGTTATCCTATTCTGCTGCCGGCCAGTCCGACCAGGCGCTGACGGCGCTTAGCCGCGCCGAGATGTTGAATGCCGGTTCCCGGGAAATCCCCTATGCGCGTGCCACTATCCTTGCCCGGTTGGGGCGGGTGCGTGAGGCGCGTTCCGCCGTTAGCCGGGCGCTGGAACTTGCGCCGGGATATTCGGAAGCCATTCAACTGTTGCAAACACTGTCGTCCGAGCGATGAAAAAATTCTAAAACCCTCCAAGCACCGCATGAAAATAAGCGTCCGTAAAATGAAATGACCACGACCTCCTGAGAGGTTTATGAAACCACAAAATGGACCCAAATCGCAGTAAGAAATAAACTTACTACGCCACAGCACACGGATATCCACAGGAGGCTGCTCACTCCCAAATTCTCGTCCAGAATGTCCCGTCCAAAAAGGTTTTTTTGTTTCATTTGGCACACCCCAAAAAATTCTGCGTCTGTCTATTAGAGGATTATCAGATAGATCAACAACGCACTCAGGAACAGGCTGATAACACCACAGAATAGGGAAGTCCAAAGCAAGCCGTTTTCCCCCTCGCGCTTCTGCGCCAGGTGCTTTGGCCAACGCCCAGAAGGTTGCGAGGATATTCCCGGCAACGGTCGAGACAAAAAGCCGCTTACTAATGATGATAACACAGCGTCGTTATTCTTTTACCCTCATACCCCGTTCAATTCATTGGTGGGCACCATAGGTCATCCACCGCATTTCGTCAAGCATGGAGTTAAACCATTTTTACACCCCACGAATACACCGCCATGCTCCTACCGAGTTGACGATCTCCCTACTTAGGTTATTCAAAACAATGGCGTGAAACAATGGCGTTGAAATTCTCATCAGGATCGCGCATGGTGAATCTTGTGATGCGTATGAAGCACCTAAAATATCCGCCGCTGACTGGCTTGCTAGTGATGCCGACCACACTATGTGCGTTGTTGCTTGGGCTGGTTGCGGAAACCGGTTGCATTTCTTCCACCACTGCAAATCAGCAGGTTGCCATGGAAAAGCCGCGTGCCAGTCAGGGGGTGCTGACGCAGGAGGCGCGCGAGGATGGTTTGCTGCAAATGGCTCAGGCGCTGGCGCAAAACGAGCCCAAGAAAGAACCGGCATCGACTGTTCCCACACCACCTGCTGTTCCCGCTCCCGTAGTTGTTCCGGTTGCGGCGGGTCCTGGAATTGCAGGGGTGCTGGTGCAGTTGCCCAAACTTTCGGCCACCGAAACCGAGGAAATTATTGCTGCGCTTTGCCTGCGGTTTGAAACCGAACTCGGCTATGTCAAGGCTTCGAGCACGGAACGGAACCTGTTACCCCCACTGGCCGAGGATGCCGAACATGCTGTCGCATTGGTTCGTAAAGCGGGTGGGCAACTCCAGGTGCTGCGCCTGGCCAGTAAAACGTATTATTCGCAAGCTGCGCAATTGATCGTGCATGGGGTGTTGGTGGAAGGAGAGAAACGAAGCTCAAACCCAGATGTGGCCTCAGTGGAGAGCCGGGTCGCTACGGTGGTCAAGTCCATTCAACAAGGCCGGGAAAACCTTAATATCAGTGACCTGAGTTACACGACCACCCAACTCAGCTACATGGACATCAAAGGGGCGCTGACTGCGCTTAAGGGCCTTGGGGTGACGACTCTGGACGATATGTCCAAAATAACCTTCCCGATTCCGTTTGCGCAACTGCCGGTGATTGCGCCGTTGCCCGGGCCTTCTACCAACCAGATGGGGTTGCTCGGCAAAGAGACCACGGCGGCTGGTGCGTTTGACCTGTCCATGACCCCTGGTGTGGCCACTTCGTTGCCGTCGGACCCCAACATGTCGCCCGCCTCCCAACTGATCATCTACTACCATCCGGCTCACCCCGAACAGCTTAATCGCGTGAAGCGCATGCTTGAAGACACGGTGGATCGTCCCGCTGGCCAGATTTTCGTCGAGGGCATGGTACTGGAAATCAGCGAGGAAGGACTCAAGGAACTGGGCATCGAATGGCAATTTAGTGAAGGCAAGTTCCAGTACATGATGGGGGCGGTTGACCCCAATGCCGCCACCAAGCCACCCTTGATGACGGCTAATCCTGCCGTCGCAGCCGTTTTGCCCGCCTCCACGCTCGCCAGTGGCCTGAATAGTCTCAATGGCTTTGCTGAAAACTGGCAGGTCAAATTGCGCGCGCTGGTGCAAAATAAAAAGGCGGAAATGCTCTCCCGCCCCAGCGTGCTTACTCTCAATAATCGGCAGGCCACCATCCGGGTTGGCCAGGATATTCCCATTGCCACCATGCTCGATTACGGGCAAGTCACCGGGGTCAGTCGCATGGGCTTCAATTTCCGGTACCTGCCCATCGGTATTTCCCTGAATATCCTGCCGCGCGTCACGGGTGATGGCCGCGAGGTGGGGATGTTGATAGATACCATCGTGTCCACCGACATGAATGATCCGCTGGAAATCAAGGATGGGGAAAAAGTGCTGGCGCGGGCGCCGCAGATAGCCACCCGCCGAATTCAAACGTATGCGCGCATCATGAACAACACGCCGTTCATCATCGGCGGGTTGATTAGCAAGGAAAATCAAACAACTGAATTGAAAATCCCGCTGCTGGGTGACATTCCGTACCTTGGCAATGCGTTTAAAACCAAGCTGCACTCCAACAGTAAACGCGAGGTAATCATCGTGCTCACGCCTCATATTCTCTCCGGCGACAACGAGCTTGCCGGCGGGCGCTATCTGCCTCGGGATCAGGATACCTTCGACGAGTTTGGCAACCAACTGTTCAAGAGCACCTACCGCATTCGATCCGAGGACGTGTACGACTTGAGCTTCATTGCCAACGACCCGCGCATCGCCCGTTACCGCAATCTGGCCAATCAGGCCATTGTGAATGATTACCGTCTGGCCTCACAGTCACCGTTTGATATCTGGTCCAAGAATCATCTGCCGGGCGAAGAATGCCTGGTGCAACGCATGATCTATCAAATGATCCGCCGCTTGTATGAGGATGGCCGTGCGCGCGATTCCCTGTTGGGTGCCATTCGCACCGACAACCTCATTCTCTTCGGTAAGAAACAGACCGGCGGGTATGACGTGATCTGGTTTGAGGAGGTTTTAAAAGAACAATTCGGCGTGCCGGACATGAAGCAATTCCAGAAAAAACATCCTGACAAGGCAATTTCCATCCACTTCAACCAGCTGATGCGCACCAATGCGGCAGAGATGCTGCAAGACCCCATCCCCGAAATTTCCCTCGTGGATTGCTCGAAAACCGATTGGGACCGGCAGCTTTGGGATGGCAATCAACCGTTTCCCAATGGCGAACAACAACATGTCATCCTGTTGCGGACGGAGGATGATTTACTGCGGCTACGCCGCTGCATTTTGCTGAAGAAAGTGATTCACGCCAATGGCGGACGGAGCCGTATGAATTTACTGAACTTCACCCAAGGTCGGCAACTGGTGATGCCGGATGTCAAGGCCGGGCAGACTTGTTTGATTGATCCCGAAGTCGCCGAGGCCTTTTATTATTCCCACCATTACTATGCCGCCGTGGCCGCCGCCATTGACAAGGCGGGGGCAGCACTGGAAAGCAGTCTCGGCAAATTGACGCCTCAGTTACTGAAAAAGTAACTCACTTTATCCGCTCTGGGGGTGATCGGGCCAACCGGCTATTTCGCCTCCGGCCCGGTGCCAGCCACCCATTCCTCCCCGGATTTGGTCAGCTTCCATAATTTGGGCGATAACTCCACTGGCGGCGGGGTGTCGCCTTTCTTGAGGATGCCCCGGAAGAAATAGCCGCGTCCGCCCAACAACACCTGCTGGCTTTCCTCATCATATTTCCAGCGCTGCACCACCAGCCGCCACGGTTGGGACTTCTCGGCATCGAGTGTGGTTTTGCCCACCCGGTGCATCATGGTAATGGAATAGATGTCGGATGCTTTTTTGTCGTAATACACCCCGAGCAACTTGCGGTCGTCGTAAAAGTCCTCGTTAATGACCAGGTTGGTTTTGATCATCGTGAAGAACTTCTCATCCTTGGCGGAAGGCCAGCCCGCCACAATGCGGTCGCCAACGCGGGCGGCCAGAAATACATCGTTCCCCAGCGGGGACGTCATCGAATATACATTCGGAGTGGAAGTCTTCTTCGCGGTAAACGGCATCAAAGCGCCCCAGGTGGCGGCGGCGACTTCCGTCTTGTCGCCGATGATCTCGTGATTAATGCGAAACTTGATGGTCTCTTCCATCTCCGTCGGTACGTCTGAGAAGCTGATCAGCGTCGGGTAGCGCAACGAATCCGCGCCCTCGCCGTCTTTGCCGGTCGCCTTAGCCTTGACGATGACCTTTTCCACCTTATCACTGTCTTCATGTTCCAGGTAAAAGACAGTGGTGTATAGATGGCCCGTGATCTTCTCTCCGTTGGATAGCACGAGAGTGGTCATCAGCGTGCGCGTCAGGTATGGCTTGCCCCAGAACTCTTTTCTGGTTTGCCCTGCCTCGGCAAATCGCCAGTGCCGCTCCATTTTCTCTTCCAACGCGGCAAACCGGATTTCGCGCACCTTGTCAATCGTGGTGGTGCGAATCTGTTTGCCATCAATATGCATTTGGAGCACCGAACCGGGCGTTTGCGATACTTTACCTTCCACGGATTCCCCATTGGAAAAGGTAACCTTGCCCGGTCTGGTGAAACCTGCGGCGGAAGCGGTTGGGGAGATGGACCACGCCAAGAAGATCGCGAGCCAACAGCTACTGGCCCGAATGGAATGGGAAAATTTCCGGTAGTCCGGGGCGACCGGGTGACCGCGTTGCCAGCATACGATGGTATGGATGCGCATGGGAATAGGATAGGGGAGAATGGGACATTGGTCAATAATCCACCTTGGGTGTGTCCGCCTTGAGTGATGTGTATTCAAAACTCGAACGATGACTCAGATCGACCTGGGAGATTTCTGGTTCCAAACTTCGTTTTTCTTCAGTTATATTTTTGTCGAGGTAGGGACACCGGTTGCCCGGTGCCCCCCTCACAGATCCCGACGGGCGGTTTTCCCGCATCGTATGTGACGGACGTGGCCAAAGCCTGGGTGGAGAAACTCTCCGCCGCCATCCGGAAACACGACCAGCGACATTTGGTCACCGTGGGGGTGATTCCCTGGGTGTACGTGTTTCCCAAGGCCAAGCCGCTGTTTTATTCCAAGGAAGTTTCGGCCAATCTGGATTTTGTAAGCGTCCACTTTTACCCGAAGCAAAACGACGCCATCGGCGCCCTTACCGCTCTGGCGGCGTACGACATCGGCAAACCGGTGGTGGTTGAGGAAATGTTTCCGCTGAGCTGCG
>JBAXGN010000264.1 GCA_037139415.1 Verrucomicrobiota bacterium
CCACTGGGAAGAACTCTGGACTTCACCCCATTCGTAGCAGTGTCAAGATGCGCCCTTACTAACAGCGTGGCGATGATGGAGTTCACCGTGAGCGATCCCCCCACGCAATGGGAGGTGGGAACGATCTTGAATACGATCAACGAGTTGATCCAAGCACTGCGGCGAGTGTAGCGCGGGAGGGATTCAACGGGGCGGCTCGTTGAATCCGCCTCATTACTTCGGCGGCTACGGGGAGAGGTCACTTCCCAAACCCGGCGTTGATCGTCTGGGCCTCACCGGCGCAACTTCCATTCATCCAGCAGGTCGTTGGGGATTTCGCCCAGGAAGCGGGAGGGGGTGAGGAAGTAGTTGCCGGAATAGGCTTGGACGGTGCGGACGAGGGGGTAACTGAGGTAGAGTTCGTTGCGGGCACGGGTGATGCCCACGTAGAACAGGCGGCGCTCCTCCTCTTCGCCTTCCAAGCTGGCGGTGGAGCGTTCGGAGGGGAACAACCCTTCGTTGAGCATGATGAGGAAGACCACGTCGAACTCCAGGCCCTTGGCCTGATGGATGGTGGTGAGCTTTACCTGGTCATCGTCCTTGGCGGATTGGCGGTCGTGCTCGGCTTCCACGTTGGTGAGCAGGGAGAGTTGGGTGAGGAATTCGCTGGTGGTGGGGAACTGGCGCGCAAACATGGCGAGCTGGTCCAGGTCTTCCAGCCGGTTCTTGAAGTTCTGGAAGTTTTCCTTCACATAGACATCGTAGCCCGCCTCGACCACGAGTTCGATCAGCTTGCCCGGTTGGTCGCGCAGTTCCGGTTCTTCGAGTTGCGCCATGGTGTCGGTGAATTGCTGCCAGTCTTTGGCGGCTTTGGCGGGGACGACGCGGGCCAACTGGCCCAACACCGGGGCGAGCGGCGGATGCGGCGGGAGCGGGGCGGATTCTCCTTCAGCGGGCGGCGCGGCGGGCGCGGGCATTTGGGCGGTGGCCTCGGTGAACGCGGTCTGGCAGGCGCTCCATAGCTTGGCCGCCGCCTTGGCGCCCACGCCGGGCATCATGGCCGCGATGCGTTTGAGGCTTAATTCATCCAGCGGATTGCACAGTAGTTTGAGATAGGCGGTGACATCCTTGATGTGCGCCTGCTCGAAGAAGCGGATGCCGCTGGTGAGGCTGTACGGGATGTTGCGGCGGGTGAGTTCCATCTGCACTTCGAGGGAATGGAAGTGGGAACGGTACAGCACGGCAATGTCTTTGAGGCCGACGCCCGCCTCCTGAAGTTCCAGGATGCGTTGCGCGATGAACGACGCCTGCTGGTGGCCATCCTCACAGGCCACCAGCGCCGGTTTCTCGCCGGACTTGCGCGCGGGTTGCAGTTGCTTGGTGAATTGGTTCAGGTTGGCCTTGATGGCGGCGTTGGCCACGTTCAGGATTTCCGGCGTGCTGCGGTAGTTGACCTCGATCTTGAACACGCGCGCATTGGCGTAGCGGTTCGGAAAGCCAAGGATGTTTTTGTAGTTCGCGCCGCGCCAGGCGTAGATGCTTTGCGAGTCGTCCCCCACGACCATGACGTTTTTGTGGTGCTCAGCCAGCAGGTCAATGAGGTCGCTTTGGAGTTTGTTGGTGTCTTGATATTCGTCCACCAAAATGAATTGGAATTTGCGCTGGTAGAGTTCCCGCGCCTCGGCGTTTTCCTTGAGCAGCTTGAGCCAGAGCACCAGCAAATCATCGAAATCCATGACGTTGGTGGCGCGTTTGCGGGCCTGGTAACGCTTGGCGACGTCGAGGATTTGCGGAAGCTGGGCGTCGTCAATGGTGTACTCCTCTTTCAGGAGTTCCGCCAGGCTGCGGCAGGTGTTGAGCGCCATGGAGATCATCTCGCCCAGCACGTTCGGCTTGGGGAATTGCGATTTCTTCACGTCCACGCCCGCCTCCGCCGTGCAGGTCTTGATCAGGTCATCCGCATCGTCGCGGTCAATGATGGTGAAGTCCGGGCGGTACCCCGCCGCTTCCGCGTGCCGGCGCAACACGCGCGCGCCCACGGAATGAAACGTGCCGCCCCACACCGCCGTATTGGCGCCGTCCAGCAATTCCATCACGCGGCGCATCATTTCCTTGGCGGCCTTGTTGGTGAAGGTGAGCAGCAGGATGCGGTCGGCGGGGATGCCCTGCTCCAGGAGGAACGCCACGCGGTAGGTGAGCGTGCGGGTCTTGCCCGAACCGGCCCCGGCGATCACCAGCGCCGGACCGGGCGTGGCGGTGACGGCTTCGTACTGCTGGGGATTCAGCTCCTTCGCGTAATCAATCCTCAGGTTGGTGACCGGGCGGTACTGGTTGAGCGTATATTCGCGGGACATGGTTTGCAGAAGTTTTAAGGATTCGAGGTCTCGCGATTATTTCAGGAACACCACCTTGGCCACGAAAGGAGAGTCGCTTTACGGCGTCTGGTCCTCTTTGTTTTTCTTAAGCCGGCCGGACGCGCGCGGCACTGGGGCGCGCAGCGATTTATAGATCCAACCTTCCAGCGGACGACACAGGCGCAAGAGGGGATAGAAGGGCGAATAAATGGCGCGCAGGCGTAACACCGAGAGCAGCATGGTGAAGGAGGTGCGCCCCAACGTCACTTTGGAGCCCGCCTTATCGGTCCATTCGGTTGGCGTTTCCAGGACACTGAACCCGTGATGTTTGATAGAGTAAAGCAGGTTGATATCAAACGCCATGTCCGCGATATGCAACGTGGGCAGAATATCCTTGATGATCCGGCTGTGCATGATTTTGGCGCCGCATTGCGTGTCGCGAATCCCCATCCAGAACAGACCTTGCACGATCAGGTGAAAGACCCGGCTGGCAAATTGTCGCTTGCCGGTTTGGGATTGATGCAATACCGCGCCTTGAATCCACCGGGAACCAATCACGCAATCCGCTTCACCGGCGTGTTGGATCAGGTCGTGGAATGCCTGTGGGCCGGTCGCGCCATCCGCATCCACGTAACCGATCAAATCCGCCTGATCGGCCAACTTCAGCCCCTCGATAAGCGCCCCGCCTTTGCCAATCGGAGCGGCGAACTCAAGCGCCTCAATACTCGGGAAGTCTTTGGCGACGGACTGGATCACGCCCAAGGTGTTATCACGGCAGCCATTCAGCACCACGACCATCCGGAATTTCCCCGGATAATGACTTTGAAACCAGGCGCCATACTCGCGCAGGACCGGTTCGATGCGTTGCTCTTCGTTATACGCCGGAATGAGCAACAAGACGCTGGGAGCGGCTGGGTTCACGCCGTGCGGTTACAGCGAATTTTCGGGTACACTCTCGTCGGTCTCCGCCGGGGCTGATTCAGCAACGACAGGAGTGACGGGCGGTAGGGGCGGAGCCAGCACGATGGAATTGATCCGGTAACGCTTGATGACGCCATTCATGTCAAATTCCACGTCGGTACCCGCCGCATTCCCGATGAGTGCCTTGGCCATGGGGGTCAGATAGCTGATGATATGCTTTTCCGGTTCGGTATCCCAAGCGCCCATGATGGTGTACGTTTCCGGTTGCTGGGTGAGCAGATCGGTCACCTCGACGCGCGTGCCCAAGCCGGCCACGTCGGTGCGCGCGTTGGCGAAATCGGTGCCCCGCGCTTTGACCAATTGCTGTTCCAACTCTGATTTGCGGCGCATGAGGAGTTTCTGCATTTCCTTGGCGGCCTTGTATTCATGGTTCTCGCGCAGATCGCCATAGCTGCGGGCGATGGCGATTTCCTTGGAGTTGGCCGGAATCTTCTTTTGAACGAGTTCGCTGTACTCGTTCTTGCGGCGTTCGAGACTTTCCCAGGAGACCGTGATGGTGCTGTCTTGCTTGGTGGACTCGCCGGAGATGAGGGATTGAATGGCCGGGTAACTCTTGACGATGCGCGCCAGGAGCGACCGTTTGTCCATATCCACAAAGCAGGGGGAGAGTTTCAGCGCGCGGGTGAGGTCCTTGATGACTTCAATGTCCGCCGAGCCGATCAGTTCCACGAGCAATTCCTGATCGGACAGGATGAAGTCACGCAGGCGGTTGGATTTCTTTTCGTTGAATTGATCGCGCTCCATGGCGGTGAGCATGGCGCGGAAGACTTCCGGCCCGAGGATGTCTGCGTAGGCATCCGAGCGTTCCTTGGCCAGCCAGAGCAGCAGCTCGGTGCTGGCCTGGTGCTGGCTAATCAGGCGGGCCAGCGTCAGCTTCAGGTCTTCCAGTTTGTGTTCCTGGACCAACAGGTGGGCGAATTCAGACACCAGCTTGGCCGGAATGCGGTTGATTTCCCGCAGCACAGATTCATGCCAGCGGTCAGGAAAGGCTTCCTTGAATGAGAGCAGCATGCGGCGCTGCTTGGCGGCGGGCACGGCTTCCAAGGTCTGCGATAGCTTGACCTCATTATGCCAGATATGGTTGGCAGTGATCTCGCCCTCGGCCGGTTGCGTGCCGATGGCGGCACACAGTTCATCGCGCACAAAGACGGCTTCCAGCGCCACGGACGGTTGGTTGCGCTGATAGGAGGCAATCTCGGCGTTCAACCCGAGGATGGCTTCTTTGGCGCAGGCCTGCTTATCCTTCAAGTCGTTGAGATTGTTCATGAGTTCGGTGGCGACCAGGTGGCGCGCTTTGAGCCCTTTCGCGGAACGCAATTCGGCCATCAAACGGTCTTGCAGACTGACCTCTTTCGACTGGTAAGCCAAGGGCTCAGTCTTCTTTAACGGCAGCACAAAGTGCCCGTCCTTTTTCATCTCCGTGCGGGCGGCTTCCCACCACTTTTTCCAATCATCGCGAATGACATCCGGCACCAGTGACTGCTGGATCTGGTCAACGGTGGCTTTGCCGCCAAAACTGTTCAAAACCAACTTGATGAGGTCGAGGTGGTGCAAGGCCGCCATCTGGCGCAAACCGTCCAGGTCGGATGCTTTGCGGGCCAGAATATGGTCTTTGGGAATGGGCTTTAGCGAATCGGCGGCGAAGCCGAGATCCATTTGATGGCTTGGGCGATTCGGAAAATCAATGAGGAATCGAGCGAAAACGGTATCAATGGTGGTGATTTGGCCAAAGCCCCAACTGCGATGGTGGCAAAATCCACTGGTGGCCAAGGCCACCAAGGCTTCGATTTGTTTCGGGCTGATTTTGCCCTGTGCCGCCAGTTTATCAAACTCGTCTCTCATGTCGTCTCTCATATAGTGTCAAATAATATGCGTTATGCCAAATTTCCCGTTTATTGCCTGTGCAACCGGCCATTACGGGGGTACGATCCCGCCCAATAACCGCGCACTGCGCCATTATTACTCTGTGAACTGTCAAAAACCAAGAGAAATTGCCATCCGTTTGCTGAACCCGCGAACGGCAGCCGAAGGCTTTGTGGAAGAACGTCTCGAACTGGAGCTGCGCCAGCAGCCAATCTCGGGGCTGGACCGTCGTTTGGTTCAGGAACTGGTGTACGGCGTGATTCGCTGGCGGGCGACGCTGGGCTGGTTGGAACGGCGCAAGGCTTCGCGCCAACATTGCGCCCCGCTGGTTAGCAATCTGCTGGCCTTGGGGTTGTACCAGATGTTCTTTCTGGACCGCATTCCCGACCATGCCGCCGTTAATGAGACCGTCGAACTGGCTCGTGAGTTTGGCTGTCCGGCGCAACAAGCCGGGTTCATCAACGCCATCCTCCGCGCCTATTCTCGTGAGCGGGAGCAAACCCGCCAGGCCCTGCAAACCTTAAAGGACACCGACCCCGCGCTCGGTTACTCGCACCCCAAATGGTTGGTGGATGCCTGGACCACCCGTTGGGGACAGTACCCCACCCGCGCCCTGCTGGAGTGGAACAACACGCCGCCCAAAACCTTTGCCCGCCTGAACACATTGCGCGCCACCCCGGCGGAACTTCAGGCCGAGTGGACGCGCGAAGGCGTGACGTTCGCTCCGTTGGAACGAGCCTGGTTCCCCGCCGGACACGTTTATGAACTCACCGGCCATCCGCCGTTTGCGGAGTTGGCCAGTATGCAAGCCGGGCACTATTACCTCCAGGACCCCAGCACACTGCTCGCGGTTCACCTGCTGGACCCGCAACCCGGCGAGCGGATCCTCGACCTTTGCGCCGCGCCGGGCGGTAAGACGACGTATATCGCCCAACGCATGGAAAATCGGGGCCACCTGCTGGCTCAGGATTTGGATAACCACCGACTGGCGGTGTTGCGTGAAAACCTGGAACGTCTGGGCGTGACCTGCGCCACCGTCGCCCGGCCCGGCAGCGCGCCGGCTCCGGAGTTGGATGCGGCCTTTGACCGGGTGCTGGTGGACGCTCCTTGTTCCAATACCGGGGTCATGCGGCGCCGGGTGGAACTGCGCTGGCGGTTGGAACCGAGCGAACTGTTGCGGCTGGAAGCCGGGCAACTGAGCCTCTTGCGCCGGGCCATCCGCTATGTCAAACCCGGCGGGTGCCTCGTCTATAGCACGTGCAGCCTCGAACCCGGGGAAAACCTGGGCCTCGTTAAAAAGTTACTCGCCGAATTTCCGGCTTGGCAATTGGAGCAACACCAGGAATTGACGCCATTCAAAGACGGCGTGGATGGGGCGTTTGTGGCGGTACTGCGGCGCGGCGCGGCCTGATGGCTTTGTGGGGACCTTGGCGATGGCTGGGGTTGGTGTAAGTTCGCACGCCTGATTTTGCAGAAAAATGGCCGGCATAAAAATGGGGGGAAGTGATGGACCGGTATTATCAAACAATGAGTCTGAAGAACTTCAGCCGTGATTCCGTCCAAAGAGTACAGTTTCACTAATCGGGTATGATCAATCGGAGCACGGCAATTCTGTTTCTGGTGTTGACGGCGGCGGTGGCTTTCATGGCTGGCCGGGCGAGTTTGTCCAAGCCTGCCAGCCATGCCAGTGCGCCGCCGGTTCCGGCCGCCCCCACGGTGGCGACCCAGATATTCGTCCGGAAAATTGTTCAGACGACGGTGAACGAGCCTGCCGAAGCAGCCAGGGAATCTGCGTTTGCACTGGTGACGGTGACAAACCGGCCGGCTGCTCCGCACGCCAGAGGAATGCCCATGACTCACCCTGATGCCTCTGGCTCTAACCCTGTTCCCCAAACCGCAGTCTCTGATTTTACGCCGATGCCGTCAGCTTCTCAAGTCACGGCAGCAGGGGTTTCAATGAATGCCATCCGCTACCGCTCCAAACCGAGTGACAACACCAAGGTCCGGATTGAGGGGACGTCCAGCATTCACGACTGGTGGGCGGAAGGGAAGTTGATTAGCGGTTCTTTGACGGTGGATGGCATACCTTGGTACGGGGTGGGGCCGGTTGCTGCCGAGGGAAGAGTCGTCATTCCGGTGAATGCGATACATAGCAGTAGCGGTGCCAAAATGGATGAGATCATGTACGACGGTTTTGAAGTCGAGAAACAGCCGGATTACCGAAAGATCGTGTACGTCCTGGAGCAACTGATCATCAAGAAGGCGGTCACCGCCACCAATGCGGCTGAGTGTGATTCCAAGGGCTGGCTGATCATTCATGGTGTGACCAACAAGATTGACATGCCGGTGACCGTTCAGGTTGTGGAGAACCAGGACTTGCAAATCAACGGGGTCATTCCGCTTAAGATGACGCAATTTAATATCCAGCCGCCTTGTCCTAAAATGCAACTGGGTATAGTCAAAGCTCACGATGACATCAAAATCATCATCAACTGGCGGGTAACGGCGAAGCCAAAGGATTAAAGTACTGCGGGACAGAACGACGGGAGGAATTCTTCAGGTCTGGCTTCGGTAAGTGCCGTTGCCGTCAACCTGCCGCTCCCCGGCGTCACGGAAACTTTCCGTGGCACCACGGGAACATTTTCTTCCATCAGGGAAAACCTCCGTGGCGGCATTGGGGAATTCCATGACGCCTTTCCGGGCTTCCAAGACGTCAGGGAAACATTTCTTGGCACTATGGAAATAGTTCTGGAATCCATGGAAATAGTTCTGGAATCCATGGAAATAGTTC
>JBAXGN010000265.1 GCA_037139415.1 Verrucomicrobiota bacterium
CGTTGCTGCCGTGGACGAAACCTTCAAGAAAGCCCCCGCCTTCAAAGGCAAAAAAAGCCAGACCACGGATTTGCCGGGGATGAGCTAGGCTTTTTCTGGTTTGGCCATCGAAAATGTTCAAAAATCCTTGGTTTTGGAGAGTTTATCCACGGTTTGAGGCGAAAATGCCATGGTTGGATGGGAATTATAGCTGGCCGCAATAAAATTTACCTTGGCCGCAAAATAATTGGCCACGGACAAATAAAAATTTACCGTGGCCAAAAATAAAAAGGCCTAGGCCAAAATAAATATACCCATGGCAAAAATATTTATGGCCATGGCCATTTTGATTTCGGCCCCGGTAAAAGAAAAAATGGTCATGGCCTTTTTATTTTAGGCCGTGGCCACAAATTTTTCGGCCGTGGCCAATTTATTTGCGGCCTTGACATTTTCCGGAGTTTATGGTTCGTTATGGGAAATAATTACGTATGGATTTTGTACCGAAGACCCGAAAGTTACGTTATCCGTGGTATAAAAAGCTGGCGGAGAGCGTGGATGCCGAGACGTCCAAGTTTGGCGCGGACCCCGCTGATGTTGCGGTGTTCAAGGAGCAGGTGCAAGGGTTGGTGACGCGGCTGGAGGCGACGGATGCGCTGGCCGCCGCGCTCCGGGGAGCGCGCAAAGCGGAACTCGTCGAGGAGCGGGAGGCGTTGCCGAAGTTGCGCGCCGTGGTGCGGCATTGGAAGACGCTGAAGGGGTTCCCGGCTTCCGGCAGTGAGGCGGCGCTGGGGTTGAAGGGGCAGGCGGCGGCGTTCGCGCCAGCGACGTATAAGCCGGTGATCCGGGTGCGGATCGCGGCGGGGCGGATTCGGATTGGTTTCGCCAAGCGCGGCGTCACCGGGCTGGCGTTTTATATGCGGCTGCGCGGGGTGGCAGAGTGGCGGAAGCTGGGTGTGGATACGCGCGCGCCATTTTGGGACGACACACCATTGGCGCAACCGGGCGTGCCCGAGGTGCGTGAGTATATGGCGCGCGGGATGATCAACGATGATGAGGTGGGTGTGGAGAGTGATATTGTGAGTGTGACGTACGGCGGGTGATTTTTCTGGCACACCCTTCAGGGTGCCGGTCCACTTCTGCGTAGGTCGCTATCATTAGCCGCTGTGTATTTGCATGTCGTGTTCTCCACCAAGAACACGACGCTGAAATAACTGGCCCAGCCTCGGAGCTTGTTTGAGGCTTGCCAGAAACGCCCAAAGGTTGCGACCCCCGTCCCACTCGGAACTTCTCCCGCATGGCCTCTACGGCTTGCAAGGCTTTGAGCAGGTTGCCGGGTGTGCATTGACTTTAACCAGTAGCCAGTGCGCCTGCCGGCCGCACACACAAAAAAGGCCGCCTGTTTCCAGGCGGCCTTGAGGTATTTTGTTAAAAGCGTTGGTTACTTGTCTTCAGGAATGCGCATGCCGTAGAAGCTGCGATACACGAAGAACAGCGCCACGATGAAGAAGAACGCGCCAATGGCGGTCTTGGTGCTCTGATTTTTCATGGTCACCGCAATTTCCACCGCGAGCAGGCCGAACAACGTGGTGAACTTGATCACCGGGTTCATGGCCACCGAGGAGGTATCCTTGAATGGATCGCCCACGGTGTCGCCCACGACAGTCGCGGCGTGCAGGTCGGTGCCTTTCTGGCGGAGGTCCACTTCCACGATTTTCTTGGCGTTATCCCAGGCACCACCGGCATTGGCCATGAAGATGGCTTGGAACAAACCGAAGAAGGCGATACCGATGAGGTAGCCAATGAAGAAGTAGGGGTTAAAGAACGGCAGCGCGAGCGCGAAGCAGAAGATCACGATGAAGATGTTCCACATGCCCTTCTGCGCGTATTCGGTGCAGATACGGACGACTTCCTTGCTGTCCTTATCGGAAGCGGTCGTGGCATCCAGCTTCATGTTCTCCTTGATGTACACCACGGCGCGATAGGCTCCGGTGACGACCGCCTGGCAGGAAGCGCCGGTAAACCAATAAATCACCGCACCGCCCATGATCAGGCCGAGGATGATTTCCGGCTGCACAATACTGAGAGCGGCCACGACTTCCTTGAACGGACCGGCTACGCCGGAGGCGACTTGGGCCTCAAACATGCCCTGCAAGAGCATGATGATGCCGAACACCATGGTGGTGGCACCCACCACCGCCGTGCCGATGAGCACCGGCTTGGCTGTGGCCTTGAAGGTGTTGCCCGCGCCGTCCCCCTTTTCGAGCTGGTACTTGGCGTTTTCAAAGTCGGGTTCAAAACCAAAGTTCTTCTTGATGTCTTCCTTGATGCCCTTGCGCGCTTCGATCTGGCTCAATTCATAGACCGATTGGGCGTTGTCCGTGACCGGGCCGTAGCTGTCCACCGCAATGGTCACCGGGCCCATGCCCAGGAAGCCGAACGCCACCAGGCCGAACGCGAAGATCGGGGCAGCAAACGCATATTTTGCCGGCATGAGCGACATCAGGGCGCCGTTCATGGAGAAGTAATAGGAGGTGCCCATGAGCAACATAATGACCAGCCCCATCCAGAAGGCGGAGAAGTTACCCGCGACAAAACCGGAGAGGATGTTCAGGGACGCGCCACCATGCTTCGAGCAGTTGGTGACTTCCCGGACGTGACGGGAGGTGGTGCTGACGAACACCTTGGTGAATTCAGGGATCAGAGCGCCAGCCACCGTGCCGCAGCTAATGATCGCAGACAACACCCACCACAGGGCGGGTTGCGCCGTTCCGGTGCCGTCTTTGAAGTCGCCCAGCATCAAATAGCTGGCCACAAAAGTGATGACGATGGACACCGCCGAGGTGATCCACACCAAATGGGTCAAGGGGGCTTCAAAGTCAAAGTCTTTCTTGCCGCCGAACAAGGCCTTGCTCAACATTTCGTTGCCGAAATAGGAGACCAACGAGGTCACAATCATCAGCGCGCGCATGACGAACAACCAGATGATCAGGGTCGCACAAATGCCCGGGCTGGCCGCCAAAGCGAGCGCCAGGAACGCGATCAGCGCCACGCCCGTCACACCATAGGTTTCAAAACCATCCGCTGTCGGCCCGACCGAGTCGCCGGCGTTATCACCGGTGCAGTCCGCGATCACACCCGGATTCTTCGGGTCATCTTCGGGGAGCTTGAAGACGATCTTCATCAGGTCAGAGCCGATGTCAGCGATCTTGGTGAAAATACCGCCGCAGATACGCAGCACCGAGGCACCGAGGGATTCACCGATGGCGAAGCCGATGAAGCAGGGGCCGACGAGTTCGCGTGGCAGGAACACCAGGATGCAAATCATGAAGAACAATTCCACGGCCACGAGCAACAAACCGACGCTCATGCCGGAGCGGAGCGGGATGCTCAGGGTGGCCAGCGGGTTGCCCTTGAGCGCGGAGAACGCCGTGCGCGAGTTGGAAACCGTATTGATGCGGATGCCGAACCAGGCCACGCCGTACGATCCCAGGATGCCCAGGATGGAGGCGAGCAGGACAACCATCACGTGCCCCACCGAGTTACCTTGAAGCACCTTGAAGTAATAGATCATGCAACCGGCAATCAATAGCCAGAGGAGCGCCAGGAATTTGCCTTGGGTGAACAGGTAGGTTTTGCAGGTCTCCCAAATGGTGTTGGAGACGTTGCCCATGCTTTCATGTACCGGCAGGGCCTTAGTCTGATTATACTGGATGATCCCGAAGATCGCGCCAATCGCGCAGATGACGATACCCATGTACATCAGCATTTCACCGCTGATCCCACCCAGCCCGCTAAAGGTGACTTTAGTCAGGTCCGGTATTTTGATGTCCGCCTCGCTGGCGAACGCGCCACTGGCACTCAGGCCCAGCAACGCCAGGCTACCGATCCAATGTGTGTTGTTTTTCAATAGTTTTATGTTCATAAACAAGATGGCGTCCAGTATTGCAAAAATCCGGGGTGACACGCCAAGCAAATATATAACCATATCTTGCCATATTTTTTTCAAAAAATGACATGCCTTATCTTGCCATCGTGCCGCCTAAGCCAGGTAATTCATGAAATTTCTACTTTTCCTGTGCTTGACAAACGCCGGGTTTTCACGAATCTAACTCCAGATACCAATATGCAACTTATGAAGTCATTCGCCAAAACGAGCCGCCTCTCACGTCGGCAATTCCTTGCCCGCAGCACCACCGCGCTGGCGGCTGGGGCCGCATTGCCGCAAATTCTGCCTCAGGGCGTTCTGGCCGCCCCGGGTGTGCCGGGTGCCAACGACAAGATTGGGGTAGGCTTTATTGGGATTGGCCGCCAAGCGAGCGGTTTGCTGGCTGGCGCCGCCAAACTGGGAGAGGCCAAAATTGTCGGCTTTGCGGACGTCAACTTGAAGCGCGCCAAGGAAAACGCCGCCAAATATAACGCGTTTGCGTGCCAAAACTACCACCAGTTGCTGGAACGTAAAGAGGTAGACGCCATCATGACGGCCACTCCAGAGCATTGGCGCATCCTGATCGTGTTGCATGCCTGCCAGGCAGGCAAAGACCTGTACGTGGAAAAGCCGATGTCGCTCACCATCAAGGAAGGTCGCTGGATGGAGCAGGCTGCTCGCAAATATAAACGCATCATTCAAGCCGGCAGCCAACAGCGGTCGGACCCGTTGGACATTGCGGCCTGCGAATTCATTCGCGGAGGTGGTTTGGGCAAAATCACCAAGGTGATTGCCTCGGCGTATCCCAGCCCGTGGGACCATAATATGCCGGCGCAACCCAAACCAGAGGATTTGGATTGGGATATGTGGTGCGGACCCGCGCCGTTGGTGCCGTACAATGAAAGTCTGTATGTGCCGCGCGAAAAAGGGCCCATTGCGCCTGGTTGGCTGTCGTTGCATCCGTACTCCGGCGGGGAAGTCACCGGCTGGGGTGCGCATGGGTACGATATGATCCAGTACGCACTGGGCATGGACAACAGTGGACCGTCCGAGATCTGGTCAGAAGGCGGCAAGTATAATCCGCCGGTGTATGACAAGCCGGAATCCAAGAAACGCGGTGATTCCATGTGCCTTGAGCCGAAGGTGTTCTTCAAGTACAAGACTGCCACCGGCGACGTGGTGGTTGAACCCGGAAAAGCCCCCAACTTCGGCGCGATTTTCCATGGCGAGAAAGGCTGGCTGAAAGTGGATCGTGGCCGGCTGGATTCCAATCCGGAAGATATTTTTGAAACCTTGATGAAGAATAAGCCCAAGGTGGATGGACATACCTCCAACTGGCTGAAGTGCATCAAGACGCGCCAGAAATCTACGGCGGATGTCGAAATTGGCCATCGTTCGGCCTCGGTGTGTCACTTGGTCAACATCGCGCGCTGGACCGGACGCAAGCTGCAATGGGACCCCGTCAAGGAAGAGTTCATCGGGGATGCGGATGCCAACAAGTACTTGGATCGCGAGCGCCGCAAGGGATACACGGTGCCCGACAAGATTTAACGCTTACTTGAGCGTTTCCTGAATTTCCGGAGGGAGTCCGGCCCGCAGGCGCAGGTCATTCCAAGCGTCCGGGCCGGTAAGTTCTTTCAGTTTGGCCATGGCGTCGTTGGCGGCTGCGCGCACGTCATGGTTGAGCCAGGGTCCCAAATCCAGCACTTTTTGCATGGCCCGCAAACCTTGCACCAGGCGGCTTTGGTCATTGGGCTCCGGCGGAATCCGGCGTGCCTGCTCAGCGTGCCATTGCGCCCGGTCCACCCACATCTTGCTGACGCGATCCACGGCTTCTTTGACAAATGCCTCGGTGGCCTTGAACGACTTTTCTTCCTCCGCCACCATGCGTGGATCCACGCCGGACCCGGTTTCGGCGGCGAGTTCCTTGATTTTTTCCAGGCAACTTAGCGCCTCGTTGAGTTGCAAACCAGCGACCAGCAGATCATTCTTGTTCCATTGCGTGCCGGTATAGAGCAGCGACTGTTGGTTGCCGAAACGTTCGCCGCCACGGGATGCCGCCTCGGCCAATTCCCGGTGTACCGCCGCCAGCGCGCGCCAGCCTTTGAGGTTATCCCGATCCGACCGCACCACTTTGGTCAGCACCGTCTCCGCATCGTTCAATTTCCCCTGGCTTTGCAGGCTGGCCGCTTCCTGGAGCAGATCCTCCACGGTCACCAGACGCACCATATTGGTGGTACGCGGGTCGGCGGCTTCGGCCGGTTGCGCGGAAACCGGGGCGCTGGTGGATACACTTTTGCAGGCCGAAAAAACCAATAGCGGCAGCAACAGGAGCAGCGTCCGGGCGTGCCGGCCCATCTGGATGGCCGCCTGCCGGACGCGTGCGCGTCTATGTTGTGACTCAATCACCGGGCCGAGTATGAGAAAATCCCGCCGTCTGGCAATCCTGTTTATGCGGGATTACTGGTGGATGTTCGGTGTGGCGTGCTCACTGGATTTTCGAGTGACGAAGCGATTCGAGTTCAGCCTTGAGTGGCTGCCAGTACGAACGGTCTTTTTCACGCTCCACCTTTTCTTCCTCGGCCAGCGCGTTTTCCAACGCTTGGGGATCGCTGGCGGCGGCAAACTTGAGTAATGGACGAGTCCCCAGAAGTGCACGGCCCGGTGCCGGGTGTTGTTGGGCTGCCTCAATCAGCAGAACGGGGGTTCGGAGTTCTCGCAGCCAAAATTCAATTTGGGACCCAGTGGGTTTTTCCCGCTGACGCAAATAGTCTGATTCAACCAGCCGTTGGATCATGGGCCAGTCTTTATTGCGCTGTGTTTTCTTGGCGGCCACCAGATCGGCGAGCGAGAGTAATTCATAGAGGGTGCCATCGGCATCCTGAAGGGTGGTCCGGCGCTCCCACAGCTTGGGAAAACCATCCACCCCGCGCATTTTTGCCATGATGTCCACCCGCATTTGATCGGCTTCGGGATGTTGACAGCGAAAGTGAATGGCGTGTCCCCGCTGAAGAAAATCCAGTCGGCAGGCAGGCACCGCAATGACTTCAGCGTTTAATGCCTGCAAGGCAGCCAGCAGACGCCGCCAATTGTCGTCGTCAGCCAGGACCGCCAGATCGGTATCGCGGCTAAACTCCGCCGCGCCGTAAAACACGCAAGCCTGTCCCCCCATCAACAGGGCGCGGACCTGGTGTGCTGCCATCGTAGAAAGGACTTTCCGTATCGGGTTCGGGATCAAGCGAGCCTCCCATGGCCAGGAATTGCGCCCGCAGTTTCACGCTTTGGTGCCAGCGTTCGAGGGGCATGAGCCGATACCAATCGGCCCATTCAGCTCCCACGATTTCTTCGGGCGAGATCATAGTGTTGCTAACCGGACTACTGTTACTGTCCACCCCGTGACCGCAGTGCAATCAAGGGCGTTGTTATTACTCAGTGCCTGCAAAAGCTAAATCCAGTCCTTGCGACCGTCAAGCGTGAAGCGAATGGTGCTAAATGGCTTTCGGTCATGCAAGGTACCGTTTGGTGGTGGAACTGCCACCGCACGCCGGGAAGTGCGGCCACATGCGTGGCGGTCAATTTCCCGTCGGTGGCGGCTTCCCCCACAGGTGTGGCGGTCATTGCCACACGCGTGGGAATCGTTCCCACACCCCAAAAAATGTCAAAAAACATCCCCGGACGTCCTCACCGGCAGCTTTTGCCCGGGCGACGGCTTGGAGCCCCATTGTTATGAGAATCGTCTGTTTTAATACCGGTTTTTTCTGAAACGGAGTCAATCAATAACAAAACCATGTCTGGTTCGCATCAACCCGAGGGGCCTTTTTAGGGATGGTCGGCACCATGAAAACCAACTGGACCATACCCAGTCGGCAGAGCGGATCGGCCACGTTGTTTCTCTGATCCTCACGAAGGGAAGGCCTTCTTTTTGCTGCCAAGCAGCGAAACTGGCATCCGTCCCGGACGCCAGTCACGGCGAGTTACTTTGGATTTTAGATGAAAGCACACTAGCAGGTTGCGGAGTTACCGCAACCTGCCAGTTCGTTACTTCAAAAAGCTGAG
>JBAXGN010000266.1 GCA_037139415.1 Verrucomicrobiota bacterium
TTATAGCTTATCTTATGCATGTTTTGAAAACGGCTTTTCCGGGACGGGCTCTATGCTATCCGAGGCAGCCCCGAGAAGCTCCGAAAGGCGGATCCGAACAGAACCGGGCAGTGCCGCAATCGCATCAAAGTGTAAACCCTCGTCAGGCCCCATCTCTGAGCGATGAGGAGTGAAGCGAACAACCCAATTATTCTTGTTCACTTCGTCATCTTTGCGTGCAGGCCATGTCTCAGATACCGTTAGTGGTAGGCCAGCGCCCGCGAGAAGGGCCAGCACGAATGTTACGCACGTCATCCCTTCGCCAAGCTCTCTGGGATACAAACCTCCTGTGCTAGGATTGAACCATGCACGTTCATCTGGGCTAAAGCCGTATGGAATTCTGCTGTGATTCTTTTGCACACGACGCAAGAAAGCTGTAACAGCGGGCAGACGTGCTTTGTCTACTTGAAGGCGAATGCACCATGCTTTCTCTCTGGGTTGTTCTGTAAGGAATTCCCAGTGTCCCATGAGGTGGAGCCAATGGACCATATCGCTTGACCCTCGGTAAACTACGCCAGCGTGCCAACAACCATATTTGGGTTCCCAGGTCAAGAAGATGCCAACCCATTGGTCTATTGGCCACGATGTGGGTGGCCACAAAAAACGCATCTCGTTCATCGTCTAAAGCCCCTGTAAAACCTTCGTGTCTTCCTTGCCTAAGGCACGTAAGCGGCTGGCCGTCGCTTTGCGCAAAGCCGCTCTGGAGGGTAATCGTTCGGCTGAGTCACGCGTGATTGTGAGGAGGCCAATTAAAGCAGAGACTGGGCTTCGCGAAGCCACCTCCGCAATCGCTGCAATCTCTTTATCGCAAGTCTCAAAGTCGCCTGATTCAATATATCCACCGAGAACCGCATACATCTCGTCCATCCCGTCGTCCTCAAAGCCTTGTTCCAGATTTCTCCAGACTGTGTGATACCACCTTGGTAATCTAAGAATCGTGTTTGCCAGAGTGCTTCGGGACTTCTTCATGTCGAGCTGAACCAGTTCCTGCTTGGTTTCAGTGAGGAGTGCGGCCATTTCATCGGAAGCAGTTGGGCGTTTCTTGTTGGAGCTTCGACCACGGTGTGTTGACACGACGGGAAGCAATGGCGATGCCGCACTTTCATACAGCGCGAAGAGATGTTCCACACGCTCCCTGCTGCTGTGGAATTTCTCTGAGCGATAGCACCGATCCACGGCGATATCTAACTCAGCGTGAGCGCGTGCCAGTTGTAAAGGCATGGTTAGGGGGTCGTACAGGTCAGCAAGCGTTCCTTCTCCATCGGGCGGCAAGTAGGGCTTGCGGGCGTCAAGCACCAATTGGGCTGCCGTCTCAACTGCAGTGCGTCGCTTCGGGTCGGTGGCACTCGGCCAAGGGAAGGTGTTGTAAACCATCGAACCAGAGTAGCGGTAGCGCGATTCGAGCCGCCCCCCGACTACGCGAAGCCAATCCATGTGCATCGCTGATGTGAGAACTCCGAATATAAACCGGTCGTTGGTTGGCACGAGAAAGTTTGTATTCGCAGAAACAATCTCGGGAGAAACAATCCCAATTGGTACGTAAGAGCGGCGCTCTGACGAGACTTCCGGTATCAGGATATACTCCGCTGTCTGAGGGTTAAGGTAAAAGAACTGCCATGGAGTTCGCGCTGCGGCTCGTGTTGGGCCAGCGGTACTGCGCTCGCGAAATACCCGAACTTTCTGCACACGCTCCATGATTTTTGGGAGTGCGCGCATTTCAGCGGGCGTAGCGCCAACGAGCCAGAGGCACCATCGCATATTTCCATTGATGAATTCTTCGGAGCCTGTAAACCGCCGCAAGAATCTTTCCGCGCCCGGCTCCTCGCGAAGTAACTCCGCTTTTTCTGTATCCGTCAGAATGAGGTATCCACCATCGGAAGGTTTATTGCCGCAGCGGATTTCCGGAACGTCCGCGAGTGGCTTCGTCCGCTTTGTTACAAATGAGTCTGAGCCTGGAGTCAGGTAAGGGCTGATGTTCGAAACTGAGGTAACGCTGGGACGAGTAGAGTCCGGCTCATAATCCACTATGGTCTTCCGGTCAGTGTCAAAAGCAGCAAACCCGATGATGACGACGTGAACGTGTGCAGCTCCGCGTGCCTCGCTCACCCAGGCAAATGTGCGGTGAGCGAAGTGAATTTTGATGTGAAACTGGCCGAAAAGCATGCCCCATACAATTGGTACCTGTTCGCCTTGCGTGATTGAGTTGGTCGAAACAAAGCCAACCTTGATTTTCGTTCCCTGGATGTATTCGGCTGCCTTACGGAACCAGCAGACCACGTAGTCGATGTCGCCGAGGTTCTTGAAATTACCAAACACTGTCCTCATGTCCGCCTTCTGTGCGTCGCTTTGGTAGTGCTTCCCGACGAACGGGGGATTGCCAAGTACATACGTACATTGCTCAGGAGCCAGCACTTTACGCCAGTCAAGGGTGAGTGCGTTTTTTTGAACTATGTGCGGGCTATTGCGTAATGGCAACCGCTCGAAGCTCTGACCAAAAACTTCAGAAACGCGTTGGTTCATTTGGTGGTCCATCAACCACATTGCCACCTCGGCGATGCGCTTGGGCCACTCTGAATACTCGATGCCGTAAAACTGATCCACGTCCACATGGATGGCCTGTCGGACGTCGAGGAATTGCTGACCAACGTGCAGTTCCTTAAGCAGTTCGAGTTCTAGCTGCCGCAGTTCGCGGTAGCTAAGGACAAGAAAGTTACCGCATCCGCAAGCTGGGTCCATGAGCCGCAATTTGCGAAGCTTTTTATGAAAGTCTTCGAGCCGCATTTTGCGGCGCGTCGAGCGATCGGCACGAATGGTTTCAAACTCTGACTTTAGCTCGTCGAGAAACAGCGCGTGCACGACCTTTAAGATGTCGCGCTCGGACGTATAGTGAGCCCCCTGTTGGCGGCGTTCCTTGTCGTCCATGATTCCTTGGAACAGACTCCCGAACACTGCTGGCGATACGCGCGCCCATTGAAATTCGCAGGCGGCCGCTAAGGCATCGCGCGTACGGCGTGTGAATGGGGGAAACGCAAGGCGGTCTTGGAACAGTTCGCCGTTGATGTAACGGAAGCCTGCGAAGGTGTCTCGAGCCGTGATGGGCCAGCGGTCTTCCGGTGTATTCAGAACATCAAAGAGTTCGTTCAAGCGAGCTCCAACGTCGGAACCATCTTCACGAGTCTGCTGGCGAATAAAGGTCTCAAATGTGGATGGCTCAAAAACCCCGGTGTCATCCGCGAACAAGCAGAACAACAGCCGCACAAGTAATCGTTCCAAGTCAGTGCCCATGAAACCTTGCGCTTCCAGTGTGTCGTGGAGTTCGCACATGAGGTCATAGGCTTTCTGGTTAGCCGGGTCTTCCGGGTTGAGGCGAATGGTCCTCTCGCCTTTGAGGAAGGCAAAATGCCGGGCGTAACGATGAAGTTCTGCTAGCGGAAAACTCGTCGCAGCGTAAGGTTTTCCCGCAAAAAGCGGTAAACCGTGGTCATCCTCTGGCTCTAAATCGTAAAGCGCAAAACGTGCAAAATCGGAAACGATGACGAAGCGAGGGATCTCATCGAACCGACATTCTCTCGCGAGGTCCTCAATGTAGGCGAACGCTTGGGACTCTGCCGCAGCGAGACTTTTACCCGCGCTTTTGTGTTCAACCAAAAGCATGCCGCGCCAGAGCAAGTCGATATAGTTGTAATCGCCATGCAAGTTTCTTACCGCCACTTCAAAGGAAGCGACTGTTCGCCGGTCCCGCCCAAAGACAGCGAAGAACTCATTCCAAAAGGTCTGCTTGCCCGCAGCCTCACTTGCTTCGGTCGCCCAACGACGCGAGAATGCTATGGCGCGGTCGCGAACTTCATTCCATGAAATGTTCTGCATCTGGAAAGGCTAATTGTTCTCGTCGTGTCTTGCGATTCCCAATTTTTCGGCCAAATGGCAGAAAACTTAGTGTCGCAGTAACGTTGAGGTATGTGTTGCGGTTGGCAGCGTAGAGGTCGGCATGGAGATTGAGCCGGAAAACACTTGAGCGCAGTAAGTCGTCCCCAGAGAGGAACCGCTTTCTTAACCTGGCTCGATGCCCTTCCGCTGTTGCTTTGTTCATCATTACCAAACGCCGTTAAGTCCAAAATTTCAACCATTTACGAGTGAAAATGCAGTGCCAGTTTACCAACTATGGCGGCGGATGAAACCAAAAAATCGAATCAGTTGGGTGTGAGCTAAGTCTTGAACCCAATTTGGTGACGTTTTAGTAATCAAAACGGATTGCGCTGTTGCCCTTTCGTTGGTAGTCTCCGCGCAAGCACATGGCTGATGCAATATCATTAACCGCTAATCAGAAGGTTGGGCAGGGGCGTTACACCCTGATACGAAAGTTGGGTCAGGGTGGCATGGGGTTGGTATGGCTGGCGCATGATGAACGATTGCACAAAGCCGCAGCCTTGAAATTCCTGCCGGCGTTAGTACAAGCCGATCCACAAGCATTGGAGGGGTTACGCCGGGAGACTGCCAACGCCCAAATGCTCACCCATCCCAATATTGTCCGCATTCACGATTTTCACGAGTTTGAAGGGGAAGCATCGTTTATTTCCATGGAGTACATTGAAGGCAAGACCTTGGATGTTTTGCGATGCGAGGATTTTAACGGGGTACTGACGTGGGAGCGGTTGAAGCCGTTGGTAAAACAGTTATGCGAGGCACTTCAATATGCGCATGAAATTGGCGTCATCCATCGTGATCTAAAGCCTGCGAACTTGATGGTGGATGCGAAGGGCAATTTGAAGCTGGCGGATTTTGGGATTGCCGCAGTGGTGAGTAATAGCATGAGCCGGATGACGGGCAAGGCGGGGACAAGCGGGACGGTGGCATACATGAGCCCACAGCAAATGCGAGGGAAGACGCCGCAAGTCAGTGATGATGTTTATGCGCTGGGGGCTACTCTTTATCATCTATTCACGAGCAGCCCGCCATTTTACCAAGGCGTGATCGAATACCAGGTGATGCATGAAGTGCCGGAGCAGATTTCCGAACGGTTGAAAGAGCTGGGTCGGGAAAATGAAGTGCCGTTGGGTGTATGTGCGGTAGTGATGGTTTGTTTGGAGAAAGAGGCAGGGAAAAGGCCGCCGAGTACTAAAGACGTTTGGGAACAATTGGAGAAGGCAGAGGGTGAAAGGCGGAGGGGTGAAGGAGAAACGCCAACTTTCGGTGAGTCGGCTCAGGCGAAGATTCAACCAGTATCTTCAACTATTCCGGCGAGTACGCTTGAGATCGTAGTGCCAGCCGCCAGGGAGGCACAGGATGCTGGGGCGGATGTATTATTTTACTGTAATAACTGCGGTCAGCAATTGTTGATTGATAAGGCGGGAGCAGGATTGTCAATTAAATGTCCTACCTGCCTTGCCGCAATTACGGTGCCAGCCAGTGCAGCAATAGAGGACAAAAAGAACCGCAAATCAAAGCGTTCATCAGTACTAAAGCGTAGGCTGATCGCTATGGGTGTCGTCTTGGTCTTGCTAGCATTTGGGGGATGGTATTGGCGAATGGATAAGATGGGGCAAGGAACCGTTCTGCAGTCTTTTGCGTCGACCATAAAGGAGCTGTTTAATACAACGCTGTCACCAAGCATTCCAGATGCCACCAAAGAGCATCCCTGGACCAATAGTCTCGGCATGCCGTTCGTTCCTGTGCCGGGAACCAAGGCTCTTTTTAGTATTTGGGAAACGCGGGTGAAAGACTTTGCGGCATTTGCCCAAGATCAGGCGAATAACGGGGGCTGGAGCTATCAAAGAGGGGTAGAACCTTTGATTATGAAAAGCGATGGCCACAAAAAACGTGGATGGGACTACGGGTGGGATAAGCCCGGTTTTGTACAAGGGGAAAATCATCCAGTGACTTGCGTTGACTGGAGTGATGCCAAGGCCTTTTGCCTGTGGCTGTCGAAGCGAGACCAAACGGCGGGCATTTTGGAAAGAAACCAGCATTACCGTTTGCCGACAAACAAGGAATACGGTGTAGCAGGAGGCTGGCTAACCAATGCTACAGGCAGGTCGCGTATACGTCCATGGGGTGACCAATGGCCACCACCGAAGGGAACGGTAAATTTTGCGGGTAGTGAAGCCAAGAACGATGATTGGCCGACTAATTTTGCTGTCATCGAAGGTTATCATGACGAGTTTGCCAGGACAGCGCCGGTGGGGAGTTTTAAGCCCAATCAATTTGGAATTTATGATCTGTATGGCAATGTTTCGGAATGGACCGAGAATTTATTTGATTTTGGCAAGCCACCAGGGGTGTTGAGTAATATGATTGTATCGTCTGTTGGTGGAGCGTGGAGTAGTGTCACCCGTATCTCTCTGGGCATAATCCCATTCGACACTCCTGTAGATCGGAGCGATGACCGTGGTTTTCGATTGGTATTGGTGGATGATTTGACGGAAAAAACGCGGAAATCCGAAGAAGCTGAGCAGAGGTCCAAAGAGGACGAGCCGGCCCTGTTCAAAGGGACACAGCCTCAAAGTAGTGACAGAAGCGCTAAAGAAAAGGGGGCAGCATTGCACAGCGCTAACTCTATTCCCACCCAAGTGGTTGAACTGACTCGTGTCGAAGTGCCAAGTGTGAAGCGCTATGTGTATCAGCATCCCTCCAAGCCAGTTCCGGGAGACCGCAAACAGGCGTTGGCATTCTTTGCCGTGGGGATCAAGGCGCATCGAGAAAAGCGATGGACAGAGGCGTTGCAAGGTTATGATTCTGCTGCTCAGTCTGATCCCGCATTGTATGAGGCACACTACAATGCCGGTTTGGTTGCACTCGAATTGGGTGATTTACCTCGGGCTTTTCGTGCGCTTGAAATAGCACTTGCGCTTAAAGCGGATGCGGCTGATGCTCGCGCCATCTTGGCTTCAGCCTTGCAGCAGAGTGGGTATTATGCGGATGCTGCCGAGGAATTGGAGCGCACTCTGCAGCTAAACCCTTCGGATACACGCGCACGTTTGCAGGTGGCTAATTTGTTCGCCCAACATTTGGGACGCCCAACCAAAGCGCGGGAACATTACACAGAATTGTTACGACAGGATCCGCAGCATCCACAAAACATGGCCATCCGACACTGGTTGCTGCAAAACCAACAAGTTAAATAGGTGCACGGAAATCCGCATAAATTATCAAGGTAAAAAAGGAATTTCACCAAGCTCAATATTTTATTTGTCACGGGTTGAATCAAAACCAGCCAGGCTGAGGTGGGCTTATTTACAGCATTTTTCTTTGGAGCGGCTAGCTGTTTCGCTGGGTGTTAACCGATTGAGGTGTTAAATCATCGCGTTCGTTTTCGTCTTTAGCCAGGCTTGCGGAGATTCCAACTTTTGCGCCCACTTGCGGAAAAATATTTTTCCGATGTTCATCAACTTTCCTCTGGATGACTCACTTTGCGTCCCAAATACATCCATAATTTCTCACTTTTATATTGTATTTTGTTTAATCTATGTTAACTTGTTTCTGTTGACCGATGCGGCGGTGTCGCATCCGGTTGGCCGGTGAAAAACACCCCGGTGGGGTGCCAGTAACCCCCGGTTTTACCGGGCCTTTCTCGGTGAGGGAGGGTTATCAATATATATACTATATACTAACTATTCAACTGTACTCCTGAATAACTGTTAAACGAATCCTTGGACGCTTGTGTCCCGGGATAACCCGGGAGCGGACCGGTTCCGTTCCCCAGAGAAAGGTCTGTCCGTTATGAAAGATCAGGAAACCATGGCGCGGTTCATCGCCCTGCGGGCGCAGGGACGCACGTTCGCCGCCATTGCCACCGAGTTAAACGTCTCCAAACCCACCCTTATATGTTCCCTGCGATGAATTTGATCACAAGCGTCATGATTGTCCG
>JBAXGN010000267.1 GCA_037139415.1 Verrucomicrobiota bacterium
AAATACCTGTTTCTACAGGCGGTTTAATTTTGGGTTACTCTCCGGTCACACACCCTGGCGTATTGTACAGAACCACAAAAACGTAAGGAATACTATATGAGCGAAGGAATCAACGTTTACGACGAGGTCAGGAGTCCCTACGGCTTCGTTTCCGAAGCGAAGGAATTTGAGAAACAGGCCGCCGAAGGAATACCTTGCATTTTCTTGTCACACAGGAGGGGAGACAAAGAGCGGGTAAAAGAGTTTGGTGAATACATTAAAAAAGCCGGAATCAACATCTATCTCGATGTCGAAGACCAGGAGTTGCAGGCGGCGGTGGAAGAAGGTGACGATGCGAAGATTACGGAGTTTATTGAACAGGGAATCCGTTACAGCACTGACCTCATGATTTTCTTGTCGGAATCGACGCGAAAATCGTGGTGGGTACCGTATGAGATCGGTTTTGGAAAAGCGGCAGGAAAAGTTTTGTCATGCGTGAAATTAAGAGATGTGAAGATTAGCGATCTTGCGTATTTGAAGATTGTTCAGTGCTTGCGAACCCCAAAAGAAATGGATGCCTATCTTGAGGAGGTTCTGGTGAGGAAGGCTGATGTTGGTGCTAAATCAAAGAGTTTAGAAAGGCTGGCGGAACTAATGATTGAATCGCATGTCGGAAAGATTAGTTTAGCGAGCCTTATTGGACATCCACTGGATGTTTATATGAACGAAGAGTGATTGTTAGTAACAAAAAACCCAAAATAAATCAAATCCATGCGTAAGGGTGTTAATGTTTTCGATGAGGTAGGTCCTCTTTTTGGCACAAAAAAAGAGTCTGCGGTGATTGAGAATTTTTCAAATAGCGGCAACCCCTGTATTTTCCTGTCTCACCAAAGTACGGACAAAGCTCCAGTTGTGGCGATTGGCAAATATATCAGGAATGCGGGGATCGACATTTATATGGATATTGGTGACGAGGACTTGCAGGCGGCAATTGCAGAGAACAATTACGAAGCTATCACGCAGTCTATTGAAAGAGGGATAACTTATTCCACGGACTTAATGGCATGTGTGTCGGCAACAACATTTCATTCGTGCTGGGTACCTTATGAGATTGGTTTCGCCAAACGAGCTAAAAAACATTTATGTGCCCTGCGATTGAATGATATACAAAATCTTCCATCCTATTTGAGTATTCAGGCTGTACAAAAGCTTGATGGGATTAGCGAGCTCAAGGCATATCTAAAGGGCGTGAAGCATCGCCGTCATGGTGTGCGCAACGTATCAGCGACTTTCCGGTATATGGACCTTCTCACAGAAGGTGATGAAACTGATGCTGCGCTGGAGAATTTTTCAAACACACAACTTTTGCACAGATTTTTGGACGCCTAAACCTGATGGTATTTGAGACCACTTTTTTCGATTTTGTTTTGATAAAATCTTTGAACCTCTGGCGAGACGAAAACACGGTGCTGCGGGCTAATTGGCAGGTAGAATGGTGCGTGTGCCGTTGGTGTGGTACTGAACAACTACGTAGTCGCGCTTGGCGACACCGTTCGTGTCGAATCCCTTGAATCCGGTGATACTCTGGAAATTGGTCTTTGCCGTTAGTAAGGCGAAAAGGTGCTGGGTATTAGTGAACATAGAGGGCCAGCACTGGGTTATGAGTTGTAAAGCGTCGTAGGTAAGGGTGGCTGCTGGGGATGGTTCTTCAGCGAAGGTTTTCTGATAGGAAAGGCGGAAACGCGAAAGTTCTTCGCAGTTGGTGGAAATCTGCCATGCCGGGGCAATTGTTATCACAGAGGTGTTATCAAAAGCGGCTACAGAATTAAGACCAAGAGGTACCAACAATACGGTCTTAGATGTGGTCTCTGAGGACAAGTTTTTAATGTAACTATCACCTAGAACAGGGGTATCTAAATAGACACAGTCCACACCCTTCCGTGAGGGATCATGCAGGACTGCTCGAACCTCCTGGATAACATCAAATGGATGTGATGTGAATTGAGCCGTGGCGGCGCCGCCCAGTTGTTTGATAGAGGAGGCAAACTGAACAGCCGAGTCGGTGGAATAATATGCTATGCAAAGGGCGTTGGTACGGTTGAGTACGGTTCTCGCGAACTGGGCGAAAAGGCTAGATTGGGTATCGGTTCGGGAATTGAAGCGAAGCAGGTTGGTGTGGTAAAGGAGATTTGTTGGCGCTATTGACAGCACATCGAGGACCGGGAGTTGAGATGCTTGGGCGAAAATTGACGATCCGACGGTCGCACCTCCGGCTGTAAAGGCGATTTTAACGTTGGGTTGCGGTTTGATTTGAGAAGCTAGTTTGGCGAACTCTTTGGGATTACCTTGGGAATCGAGGATCTGCAATGAGAATGGGAGGGGATTGGTTGATTCCTTTTGGACGAATTCAATGGCGCGATTTGCCTCTTGTCCGAACTTGGCGGACGGTCCAGTCATCGGGAGGATCGTGGCAACGGCTGGAGGTGGCGGCCACAAATGATTGCGGATGGTGGGCACGAGAGTTTCCTTCACAGCTTGGTAAGTTGGTGGGAAAAATGCGATCACGGCCCAGACTATGGGCGCGACGATGAGCACCATGACAACCGCAATTCGAATGTAGGGCATTGCCTCTTGCAGGATATTAGATAAAAACTGGCCCCGGTCGTGGGATTCCACAATCGGTCTTTTGAGAGGCGGTGAACCGCTGCTCGCGCAACGCGGGTTCGAAGCTTTCAGTATGAACCTGACGCCGGACGAACAAAGCCTTGCCGTTGGCGTCCACGACCTCGCGTTTGGTACGGCGAATCATCACGCGGTTGAGCAAGCTGCGATGAGAGATCATGGCCTCGGGGGAATCGAACAAGTGATTGTCGAGGAGATTGACGAGCGACCAGAACTGGAAATTGTCACCCTGGTGGGGGGTGGCGGAGAGGAAGAGCAAATCACGGGTGTGGCCCTGCAGGGCTTCCATGAGGCGATAGTTCTGGGTGGTCTGCTGTTTTTTGCCGTAACGGATATCGAATTGACCAGCGCGGAGTTTGTCCCAGGGCGAAGCGGCTTTTTCGAGGCGCTGGATGGGGAGCGTCTCGAGGCGCCGCCCCATGCGGCTCTCGAACACAACGTCGGCGACGCAATCGGCGCCCGTTTCGGAGAGACGGAGCACCTCGCCGATGCCCAGTTCGTAGCGGCCGGAAACGCGAACGCGGTCGTCGGGAGAGATTTTGACAGGATTTACAGGATCAACAGGATTATTCATGCTATTTCAGGACAAATTCTCCCCGTAAAGGTAAGTTTCTTGGCCGGCCTCGCAGCCGATAGTCGGATTTGATCCGAACAAGCGCCAGAGGGGGATGCGCTTGCCCGCGTAGCGGGCGAAAAGATGTTTATCCGCGCCCAGCAAGAGCGAGTGACGGATGGGAACATGGATGACGCCAATATTGCTGACTTCGTTGGAGACGGCGCGGAGGCGGCGGCGCATTTCCTGCAAGAACGGCCAGTCACGGCTGTCGTTTACATCTTCAAGCTGTTCCATTTGGGCGAGGAATTCGTCGAGGCCGAAGAGACAGATGCCGGATGAGCGCCGGGTAAACGGAAACGGGTCTTGCTCGAACTGGCGCACGAGGTCGGTGATGCCGAGCCGGACGGGGTTGGGCCTGACCTTGCCGGGTTGTGCGCCGGACCAGTCACACGCTTCTTCGGGTAATACGAGATAGCCTGCCATAAATCAGTGGATTGCTTTCTCCACTGCCGTTTGCGCGAAGAGGTCGCTATAGAACGGCAGCAGTTTATCGGACGCTTTGGACCACCGATTGGGATCTTTCTGTTTCAGATATTCCAATCCAGCACGAATAGGCTCGCGCTGTCCGCGATAGCGTTCAACAAGATGATCCAAGCGCTCGCCGCGCTCGGCGTTCGCCAAAAGCAAATGCAACACATCAACAAGGTTCACACCAAGCGGCACCTGGTCGCGGGGCAGGTCAAGACCGAGGTCCATTGTCCTGGCTGCCTGAGGGGCATCGAGTACCTGTTGCAAAGCATCCAACCTTTCGAGCGGTGTGAGCACTTCGTAGGTCCGTCCGCCTTTCATGCGGCCTTTTCGAACCAACGGCGGTTTGTAGCTGGTAAGGTCGCCCATTTCGAGAATCCCCTGGGTGAACTTTCGAATTGAATCCACAGTAACCTCGCGCACATCGCAAAGGGCGCGAAGCCAGATACGGGTTAGGACATCTACACCGTCCAATTCGGCGGGAAGCGGGCTTTCTTTGGAAATCATCTGCTCCACCATTTCACCGATGTCGATAAGGGCATCACGCATGGGCATGGGTTTGCCCGTCCAGTCAAGCACCACGCCGTAATGGCGGGAGTAGATTTCGAGGCACTTTGTGCATCTGATACACCGGCTTGAAGCCATTGCGCTCGGGCACGACCAGCCGGTTGATCTCGACGATGGGAAAATCTCCTTCGATGGCGCGTTTCATAGGTTACTGCCAAAGGTGGGTCATCTGTTTTGCCAGGTTAGCCGCTCTCTTATGAATAACCTCTGGTGTCCAATCGGTTTCCTTGAGGAGTTCTGTCGTCATTTTGATTTCGGACTTTGAATAGTGCTCTTTGCATTTTTCTTTGAAGGCTTTGTTCTGCGCCTTCGTGTTTATTCGCCTTCCAAGGATAGTGAGATTTCCAACATGCCAAATAAGCGGTTCAAGTTGTTTGCGGGTTGGCCACTCAGCGCCCGCATTCTGGGGAAAGATGTGCTCGACGTTGGCCTTGTCCATTCCAATTTCCTTGGTTTTCGACTGCACGGCATTTGCCAATTCGGTTACAAACCACTTAGCAGCTCCTTCAGGCAATATGAGTTCTTTCCCCTTCTCCTCCACTAGCGCATCAGTCGGATTTATTTTGTTCAAGATGGCCTTGGCAGCCGCAAGACATTTGGCGCTGACGACTTTTGATTCGTGCTTGGAGCGAATTTCACGAGCTGCATTAAAAAATGCGGTTTCCAGACCGGCAGGGTCCTGATTCGTAATAAGCGAATAGCGGACGTAAAGCGCAACAACACATTTTAGCAGCTTTTCAAAATCAGAAGAATTCAGACAGCGGTAGCCAGACAGAAGCAATGGCATCGAGCTAAGGGCACCGTGATGCTTCACCATAGCTTCGAGGTCTCTAATTACCCACTTAGATACCGGCACACTAAGATCGATTAGTTTAACATAATCTTCGCATTCCTCTGTACAGCCTGAAGCAAAAGTCAGACTGTCAATTTTATTGGCGGCCAAATGGTCCTTAATCTCACTGTAAAGGCCACGGGACTTCACGTCGCCAAAACGGGAAATCCAGTAATGACGGAGAAAACGGGAAACATCCCGCTTCCCCATTTGCTGCAGCAGAGCGTTCCACTGTTCACGAACGGCTTTTCTCGCTGCGTCGCCGGCACAGCGTTTAAGTAATAGGTTGGCGACCAAATCAGGCACGGAGAGGCGAAGACCGCGGTCGTTGAGGGTTTCAAAGATGTTGTAGGCTTCTTCCTCCTTATAGACATGAACATCTTCGGGTGAGTTAAGGCGGTGAACGCGATTGATGAGTTGCTCAAACTTGTCAAACGCCCAACTAAATCCAATGAGGATCACATTTTTCCCACGGGACCAGTTGTGCCCTTCGGCACAGGATTCGACGCCGGCCAAAGTGACGGGGTACAGATTCTTGGCGGAGGCGTGTGGGTTGTACTTGGGACCGCCTTGTTTGAATTGGGCGCTGAGCATCCCACGTCTGGTTTGGGAGACGCTGCCGTCCATGCGGAGATGGCGGACGTTGGCTTCTTTCAACAGGCATGAGAGGGTGTTGAGTGGTTCAATAAACGCGGAGCCGACCACCACCTGCTCGCCCCGCCGCAGGATTTGGTTAATCAGGTTAAGCGCACTGGCAATCTTGGGGATGTATCCGGT
Organism: Verrucomicrobiota bacterium; assembly: GCA_037139415.1. Lineage (NCBI taxonomy): Bacteria > Pseudomonadati > Verrucomicrobiota > Verrucomicrobiota bacterium. The sequence goes on from JBAXGN010000267.1 coordinate 5,922, forward strand.
GTGACTACGGTGTGAGCCCTTACCATTCAACACTGGCACCAGATTCTCGGCATGAGGGGCGGCGGCAGCCATGCGCAGAGCTTGCAGCTTGGCACCTGGAGCGGGCCGCCCGTTTTTATCAAGATAGGAGGCGCGCAAATGGTACTTGTAGGTTTCGGCCTGATGGGTCCCCATGGCGGCACGAATGACATGGCGATGTTTACTCACGATTTGTTCGCCGATGTCGTGCTTGCGTCGTCGCAGAATGATCGGAGCCATCATTTTCCAGAGGCGGTGAACATTGCAGACATTGGGGGTGAGCTTTTTATAGCGGGGGTTCCGGCGTTTCTTGGCGGACAGATTATGTTCGCTAACGAGAAATTCTTCGGCGAAGTCACCACGATCAGCGGAACTGTTGGCATAGGGGAAGCGGGCATGAGCCTCTTCGCGCCCACCGGTCACCCACCAGGCCAGCCGGAAAATGTCGGGCAGGCGATTCTTGATGGGAGTGGCAGTGGAGACCAGGCGATATTTAGGGGTAAGTTGGCGTACGCCCAGCCCGACCAGGGTATTCTCCCCTTTCATGCGGGTGCCTTCGTCCACGGCAACACAGGTGAAGGAGTTAAAGCAGAGGTCATCCCAGCCATAGGGTACAGTGCCCGTCAGTTCAGATTTGCGGCGTTTATGTTCCAGGGTGGTACGAATACGCTCGCGCGTGATGGAGACTTCAATTTGCGCCAAGGCGGCAATGATCTGAATCATGAACATCCCCCATTCTGCCCTTGATCCGCTGCTTGGCGGCCTTGCCCGCCGCGCTGGTGTCGTTCGCTCCCAATCGGTTTCTACCCGCACCGTCCTGCTACTCCTGCGCCTCCGTTTCCACATCGTCACCACCACGCGCGAGGGGGAACGCCATTTACTTGCTGAGGATGCGCTCCTCACCGCTTTTACCGGCGACCCGGACGCCCCGCAATGGCTGCCGGAAGCAGATGCGGAAAAACTCATCGCGGTGAAGCCGGACGCCAGCGTGCCGCCGGACATCGCCATTCACCAACTCGTTTCGGTGACGGATCATTTGCCCACCATGATTCCGGTGCTCGACGCGTTTGCCAGCAAGCGTGGACAAGCGCTTCTCGCAGCGCACCGCCGCGTCCGCAGCGCCGCCGGTGCCAAGGGCAGCTATCGCATTGACCACAGCCCGCCGGACGTGCTCGGCATTTACATCTTCCTCCCCGTTGCCAAGTTATGAAGTGCAATAAGGTCGAACCCACTGCCACCCTCGGCGAACGCGGCTTCACTCTGAGCGTGAAACGCAAAGGTGAGCTATCTGGCGCGGCTCTCGAAACGATCAAGGTGCTCGCCTTCGACTTGGGTGCAATGGTATTGAGCATGGAGGGCGTCGGTCATCACCCGCGATTCCTCATTCACGACGGCCCCCGCGAAGCTGATATGGCGCGCGTCATCTACGAGCGCTTCTTTCTTTATTCTCAAAAGTTGGAGCAGTGTTTTACCGACACAGATCAAGCCAACTTCCAATACATCATTACGACGACAACGCATCCGCCTAAAACCATGCGTGAGGGTAGCAAGTGGTTGCGCATGTCACTAAACACGTCGAAAACAGAGGAGCGCTTCTTGAAGGAGGATTTTTGATTATGCCAACCGTCGTCGCCTTCCTTGATGTGCTCGGTTTTTCAGACTACGCAAAAGAAGATCCTGACGGAGCGGTTCGACTGTTGGGCCACCAAGAATTTATTCTTCGCCTTAAAATCCATGACGGAAAGTTTTATCCACCAAGCAAGTATTCCGATCCATCGCTGGCTGCAACCGCTGAAGCGCATCTCGTTGAGAGCTTCAAACACTTCCTCCCCTTCAGTGATTCGATTTTTATCGTAAGCGAAGACCCGGATAAATTTGCCAAAGTAGAGTAGAGAGGGCGGACGGATTGAAGAGGCCCGCAGGCCAATGACCGTCGC
>JBAXGN010000268.1 GCA_037139415.1 Verrucomicrobiota bacterium
GGCCATCAGCGCGCCGGTGTATGTGACGGTGACGGATAGCAAGCAACCGGCGTTTGTGACGGACTTGATGCCGGGCACAAACAGTTTGGGAACGGGTTCGGACATCACCCTCGCGGTGAGCATGGCTCCCAACTGCCATAGTCCAGTGTTCACCTGGTTCTTCAATGCCACCAATGTATTGGTGCAGGACAATGCCAACACCCTGGTATTGACCAACCTGCAGATGACCCATTCGGGCAAATACTTGGTGATGGTGACCAATATTAATGGAGCGACCAACAGTGCGGAAGTGACCTTGGTGGTGACCAATTATATTATTCCACCGTTTAATTTAAACATTTCCCCCGCGCCAACGAATACCGTTGAAGTGGGTAATACGGTCGGCTTCCTGGCTGCTGCTTCGGGCACATCGCCGGATTATCGCTGGTACCTGAACTCGAACTTTGCCACCGTTGTATTCAGCGGGGCGGCCTTCACCAGCCCGGTGGCACAATGCGTGAACAACGGCGATTACTACAATGTCACGGCCAGCAATGAGAACGGCGTGGCCATCAGCGCGCCGGTGTATGTGACGGTGACGGATAGCAAGCAACCGGCGTTTCTAACCGACCTGGTCCAGGCCACAAATACTTTGGGTGCGGGTTCGGACATCACCCTCGCGGTGAGTATGGCTCCCAACTGCCAAAATCCGGCCTTCACTTGGTATTTCAACACCAATATCCCGATCACCAATGGCTATGTGGCAGTGCAAAATGGAACCAACGCATTCTTAACGCTGACCAACTTGCAAGTGGGCGATTCGGGCAAGTACCTGGTGTTGGCAACCAATATCAATGGCACAACCAATAGTATGGAAGTAACCTTGGTGGTGACCAACCGCTTGCCGTTGGGCCTGGTAATCACCCCGGCACCGACCAATACGGTGGATGTCGGCTACAAGGTGAAATTCACCGCCACGACAACTGGCGGCACTCTGCCAATAGATTTCTATTGGTTCAAACGGACCTTGCGGGTGGGCTCGGGTATCAACTACACGAGTTTGGTGGCGGTGGCATGCGTCAACGAAGGTGATGCGTATCAGGTGGTGGCAAGCAATATCGTTGGTCTGGCGACCAGTGCCGTGGCCTACATCGAAGTGCGGGATACCAACACCCCGGCGTTTAGTCCGGCGCTGGTGGCAACGAATGTGACGCTTCTGAAGGGAACCAACTTCAATATGGCAGTGGGGATGGCAAGAAGCTGCATTCTGGCAACGTATCGTTGGTACTTGCACGCGACGAACCTATTGCCGACGCAAACCTCGCTGGGGCTGAACCTGACGAACCTGAAGCAGAGTGATTCGGGCATCTACACACTGGTCGTTTCAAACCAGAACGGGTTGTCCCCGATTGGGACAGCGGCGGTGGTGACGGTGACGTACTTGGTGGAGAACCCGGTGATGACCGTGGCTGGCGAGAAGTTCGCGCTGTCGGTGCTGGCGGAAGCAGGCCAGGCGTACTGGCTGGAAGCGCGGGACAGCCTGACGGAGGGTGTGTGGTTGTTTATTCGCGGGGTGACGAATGTGACCGGGCCACAATCGTTGGAGGACGAAGCGGCGAGAGGTTCGCATAAGTTCTACCGGATTGGCAGCGCGCCGGCACCATAACAGACCGGACATTAGTCCACATCCACTAGAAAACCTTTCAAGGGATTTTCACACCCGTTCAGCATGCATCACTGCATCGTCTGCGATGGATCAGGAGGGGAATGGACCTGAGTACCGGAAAGTCGAGTTAAGGGGACGCTTGTTGTCGTTCCGAAAAGGTTGTAGGGTGTGGCCATGAGTAATCGCACGATCATCGTGGTTGCCCCCGAGATTTTGAGCGGCACACCGGTTTTTGCCGGTACACGCGTGTCCGCCCGAACGTTGATTGATTAGCTGGAAGGCGGCGATTCCCTCGGCGATTTCCTCGAAGATTTCCCCACGGTCTCCCGCGACCAAGCCATCGCCTTCCTCGAAGAAGCCAGCGAACGGATGCTGGTGGTTGCCTGCCCAGCACCCGCGCTTCAGCGGTCTTTGGCAGTGCCGAAAACATTCGGATGACACGCATGGCAAATCCCTTCGTGCGCGGATTCAAATCTGGTGCATCATCCTTCATAATTTAGCCTTTAGCCTTACCGTAAAGCTGTGGGCATCGAACTGGTATTCGGCCGGCGGGTTGCCGTTGAGTTCGAGGGCTTTGGTGGTGCGGGCGATGCCCTGGCCGAAGCGGTTGGTGTAGCCGAGGACGCGGGTGGCCTCGGCGAGGATGGGATTGCGGTAGCCGGTGGTGCGCGGAAATGTTTCCGCGGTGGCATCGCCATAGAGGCCGCCGGGGTTGTTGATGGTGAGGTGGTCCGGGAAGCAGCAGAAACGGATGGGGGCGGTGGACTGGTAGTTGCGGTGGATGACGGCATTGAGCAGGAGTTCGCGGAGGGCGACGCGGGGATAGTCGTGGATCATGGTTTCGACGAAGCGGCCGTCCACGGCCACCGGACGCTGGCGGAGATTGGCATCCACGATCAAGTCGAGGGTCTGGAGCAGGGTGCGGAGGTCGCCGAGGGCGCGTTTTTCATCGAGGACCTCGCTGGCGAGGTCGGGGCCGGCATAGCGGACGAACTGCACATAGGCCCCGGGGAGGTAGTGCATGGGTCGGTCGGCGAGGACGATGATGCCGGCATGGGTGGGGCAATCCTGGCGGAGATCGAAGAAGCGGAGGCTGGCGAGCTGCTGTTTGAGCGGGCGGCCGTTTTCGGCGATGACTTCCTCGGAGACGGCATGGCGGAGGTAGGTGAGGCGGAAGCGGTCCTCCGAGAGGTCGGCGAGTGCGCTGTCGAGGCACGGGAGCGCATCGAAGGTGAGGGCGTGGGAGATGCGGCGTTCGGTGAGGATGCGTTCCTCCTGCTCGGTGGCGGTGGCCCGGCGTGGCCCGACGCGGAGATAGACGCGGCCTTTGTAGCGGACGGGGGGGAGGTCGGCCGGGAGGACTTCGACCACGGCCACGTCACCCGCTGGCAGCGAAAAACGAGAGACGGTGAGGGCGGGCATGGGCTGGATATTGCCATCGGAACGTAGGGAGCCAAGAGTCTGGAGGAGGTCGTCGGTGACCTTTAATCCCGAGGGCTGCCCGTCATCTTTGACGCCAATGAGCAGATAGCCGGGCTGACGGTGCGCGGGAAAATCATTGGCAAAGGCGCAGACGGTCTGGGCGAACTTGTCGGTGTTGGAGGTGGCGGTGGTGCGCTCGACGCGGTCGGATTCCAAGTCGGCGAGCAGGGAGAGAAGTTCGGCTTCAGTGATCATAATTTTGCAGAGAGTTCAAGCAACGCTTTGAGGTCGTAGTTTGCCTAAATATTTGTTTTACTGCGGCACGATACGCACGGCCTGACCGCCGTTGGCGGGGAGGTCGGCTTTGAGGATCGTCGTGGCGTCCACGGTGAGGGTTTCGATCTTGACGGCCTTGGAGTCCGGGTTGGCCGGGTCCTGATCCGAGTAGGTGGTGGCGGTGAATTTCCTGCCGGGCGCCAGGAAGGTCAGCGGAATCTCCACCAGCTTGCGGCCCGCCGGGTGGATGGTGCCCAGGTACCATTCCTGCCCTTTGCGGCGCGCGACGGAGGCGCACCGGCCAATCTCGCCGCAGACGACACGGGTTTCATCCCAGGTGGTCGGCAGGGTTTGCCAGTAGTCGAGTTCCTTTTCCCCCTTGTACATGGCCGGGCGGTCGTACCAGTACAGGAATTGCCACGGGCTGAAGAAGATGGTGGAGAGGGCGAGCTGATGGGCGTGGGTGGGCTTGAGCCGGCCACTGTACCAGCAGTAGGTGTAATCGCCGGGCCCCGTGAGGAACCGCGTGAAGGGCAGCGTGGCGTTATGCACGGGGGTGGGGAATGCCTCGTTGCCCAGGATGCCCTCGACGGTCATGAGGTTGGGATAGGTGCGCTGGTAGCCGGTATTGCGGAATTCATCGTGGATATCCACCATGAGCTGGTGCTCCGCCGCCCTGCGGATCGCCAGGTGCAGCCAACTGGTCCATGGCTGGCTGCCGACGTTGACGAAGCCGTACTTGACGCCCTTGACGCCCCATTGCTGGTAGAGCGGCAGGATTTCATCCAACTGCTTCTCCAACGCGAGGTGGTTGACGTAGAGGATGACGCCGATGCCCTTGGCGTTCGCGTAGTTGATCACCTCGCGGAGGTTCAGCGAGGTGGGGTCGGGATTGCGCTTGGGGTCCAGGTGGACATCCCGGGCGTCGCTCTTGGCATCATACTCGAAGCCGTACCAGCCGGCATCGTATTCGATGTATTGCAGACCGCGCTGCAAGGCAAAATCCACGCAGGCCTTGCCGCCGACGGTGGTGAGGGTGGCCTCGCGGATGACTTTGCCGGGTTTGATCCACGAGGTATCCGTCAGGGCGCAGGGATCGTTCAGATTCAGGATGAGGTAATTCTGCTCCAGCAATTGCCCCGGACTCTTGGCCAGCATGACGACGCGCCAGGGCGAGGTGAAGGGGGCGGTGCCGGTGACTTTGCCGTACTTGCCGCGCTCGGCGTCGAGGAACGCCTCCATGGCATGGGGCTGATTCGTGACCGGGCGGAGTTTCATGCGGGCGTACTCCACCAGGCGGGCCTCGGTGATGGCGGCATACAGATCATCGGCCACCCGCACCGTCAGCGGGCGCTCCACGCCGGGCCGCACCTGGCTCAGCGGCACCTCGCCCAGCCCGGGCGTTGGCTTTTTGCCGGGCGCGACATCCGCCGCGTTGTAATTCCCCTGCGCGGAGTACACCGCCCATGCGGTGTGGTCGCCCGTGAAGGCAAAGCTGGTGTTCTCCACCGCGATGGTGAAGTCCTTCAGCCCCGGTTGCGCGGGCAACGTATAGGCAAAGGCCACGCCCTCGTCGTACGCGCGAAAAGTCAGCCGCAAAAGGCGCTTGGGGGCCTGGGTTTCCTGGAGGTCCACCACCAATTGGCTATAATGATCGCGAATCGTCTCGCGCTCGGCGCAAACCGGCTTCCAGGTCGTATCCTGCTGCGTGCGGGTTTCGTTCAGGAGGGTGAAGCCATTGGTGAGCGGCCCGGACTCCAGCTCCAACCCGAGGCGGGAATCGGCGAGCACGGTCTTGCCTTGAAAGGAAACGCTGTACACCGGGCAGGCTTTGGCCCCGCCAAGATCCTTGAGGGCAAAGGTCAGGACAGCGCGGCCATCCGGCGATTTCACTTCGAGGGCGGAGGTTTGATTGAGGAAGCCACCGCAGAGGATTGCGGCGAGCAGAAGTCGGTTAGGTTGATTCATAAAAACAAAAAAGGCGTGGAGACACTCCACGCGCAGCACACGTGCCACAAAGCGCGAGCAAATTGATGCTCGCGCCAAACGGAACGGTCAGGGATTTGCCTTCGGACGGCTGACGCGGATACGGAGCTTTTCCAACTCCACCTGCACGGCATGATTGCGGGCTGACTCCTCATGGATTTTGGCCGGCTGAGTGCCGCCCAGTTCCAGCGCGGCAGTCACCACTTCCCAACCGGATTCACGGCGATGAATCTCAAACCCGTGTTCCAGGAGTTTACCGCCTTTTTTCTGGGTGCGAGCCACCGGGACAAACACCCATTCATCATGCTCAAGCCGCTGCAACGCTTCCATCTTGCCGTGCGGGATATTGACCGTTTGCGCATGGTCATCCACCGCTTGTACCCATGGCTGATCGCCCATGACCTGGCGCGTATCGTTCAATAAGGTCCGTAGCTGCTCAGTATTAATGATCTTGTGCATGGCGGCATCTTAAGCTTGCCCCCCCCGGTGTCGTCAACGGGATTTTCTTTGAATTTTATTTTTGCTCGGTCAGTTGCGCCGCCGGGTCAATATTCCAGCGTTGGGCCACGGCCAGCAATTCCGGGGTGAGGCCCCAGCGGTCCGGCAACGGTTCGCCCTGATGTTCCGGGTTGCCGCCTTTCAGCGCCATGCAACCCTGATTATCGCCAAGGCGCTCAATGAACTCGCTTTCCGCCGCGATCAAGCGGGTCTGGGGCAGGGTGGCCAGCTCTTCCACTTTTTGCTCAATGGGTTTGGCGTCGGTGGAAATTTCCTGAATGAGCGTCGGGATGACGCTCTGCACGGCCGGCTGCCCCAGGTTCCATACGCACGCCAATTGCAACAGGGATAATTTATTTTTTTGCGCCACCGCCCGCATCCGGTCAATCTTCCGGTTGCCTTCCTCCACCCAGCCGGCGGGGCGGAACGTGCGGTGATCCTGCTTGCCAAACAGGTGGCCGGGCTTGACATCGTCGTGGAACAAACCGCCATAATCCACCACGCGGGTGATGATTTTCACGCCCTGCTTTTCCGCCGCCGCCAGGCAGAGTTTGCCCGGCCACGGTTCCAAGGGGTTCAGGATGACCATGGCCCAACTCACCAACCCGGCAAACCGTTCAAAGTTCAGGATAATATCCAGCGTGAATCCATTGGCCGGTCCGGGGGCAATGCCCACGCGATCGGTTAATTTGGCGTCCATCAGTTTTTCCATGCCCTTCCAGACCGTGTCACTGGCATACCCGGTGGCGTCTGGATTATGCAGCAGCAGGCAGTCGAATTTGGCAGCCTGGCAGCGCGCCAGCGATTTCTCCGCAGCCATGCGCAAGTAGCTGGCGTAGTCCGCCGGCTTTCGCAAGGTGAGGTCGGTGAACCGGGGATAGCCTTTTGCCCCTTCCCGCTGACCGGTGTAGAAGTCATGGCCGATCGCGCCCACCAGGCAGTAACTGTCACGCGGCAGGCCAGCCAGGGCGCGCCCCAGCATTTCATCCGCCTGGCCGAGCCCATAGACATCCGCCGTCATAAACGTGCGAATGCCGCGCGTGTACGCCAGCCGGATGACTTCGATAAACCGATCGTCGGACAGCGCCTCGCCAAAGTGCATAAAGCGCCCGCCACTCCAGGTCCCATAAGCAGTCTGTGTCAAATCCATAAAATATCGGCCAACATAGCACAAAAATTGACGCCGGGAAGGAAATGGGGTACATTTGTTTGCGGTCGCCAGGTTCCATCGAAAAACCGGGGCTCAAAAAAAACAAAAATGCGTTGTTGACAGGCGCAGTGCTTTTTGGTGTTATCACCGTCCCTTTGCATAAGGGACACATTTATTTTATGTACGCCGTACTAGAAACAGGCAGCAAGCAATATCGGGTCGCTCTCGGCGACACGCTCAAAGTGGAGCGTTTGGACGTCGAGGCGGGCAAACCAGTGACTTTTGACCGGGTCCTGCTCGTGAATAAAGAAGGCCAAGTGACCGTGGGCACCCCCACCGTCGCCAACGCCACTATTTTGGCTGATGTCGTCAGCCATATTCGTGACGAGAAGAAGCTCACGTTCAAGATGAAGCGCCGCAAGGGTTATCACAAATCCATCGGGCATCGTCAGGAGCTGACGGTCGTCAAGATTAACACCATTAACGCATAATTTATCCAGACTTATGGCACATAAGAAAGGTCAAGGCAGCGTACGCAACGGACGTGATAGCGTCAGCAAGCGTCTCGGCGTCAAAGAGTACGGTGGCGAATTAGTCACCGCTGGCAGCATTCTCGTGCGGCAGCGCGGCACCAAATTTTCCGCCGGCGCCAATGTGGGCACCGGTCGTGATTGGACCCTGTACGCCCTCGTGGATGGCCACGTGAAATTTGACAAGAACGGGGAGCGCATCAACGTGGTGGCTTTGGCCGCCGCGCCCGCGACGAATTAACCCCCTATTTAGTGCTTATCCGCAAATAAAAGTTGCCTTTTTCGCCGTGCTCTGTCAATTT
>JBAXGN010000269.1 GCA_037139415.1 Verrucomicrobiota bacterium
CGGTCGAAAGTTTGAGGATGTGAGCGTTGTTATAACTTAACATAGTAATACTAGCTGCACTCGGTGCTGCGGATCAGGCCGAAACCAACCTGCCGGTCGTTCGCTACCACGGCGTCGTGCTCGAAGCGGCCAACCTAAAATATCGTCCGCACGACGACGTGATTTATCCCTCCGTCGTGCGGGTGGCAGGGCGCATCGCAAATCCGCTCGGCAAATTCTACCTCTATTACGCGCCACACGACGTGCCCGGCGGCATTTGTCTGGCCTATGCCGACAAGCCCGAAGGCCCGTGGCGTGAATACACCAACAACCCGGTCATCGCACGCGATTGGTCGCCACATTACAAGGTCTCGCACGTTTCCGGTCCGGATGCGATCTGGAGTCAGGAAGAGGGCAAGCTGTTACTCTATTTCCATGGCGAAAACCCGATTACGCGCGTGGCCTCCAGCGGCGATGGTGTTCATTTCGATTACGAAGGCGAGGCCGTCACCACGCGCATGTTCCCCAACCTTTCGGAAGCCTCTTATGGCCGCGTTTTTCGCCATTCGCTGCCCGGCAAAGGCAATCGTTTTGTGATGCTGCTGATGGGCAACGACCGTGGCACCCGCCGCATCTACCTTGCCTGGTCGCCGGATGGCCGGAAGTGGGACACTCGTCCGACGCCCTTGATGGATCCGCCTCCCGGAACCGATCAGGTGGCCGGCGCCGTGCTGTTGCCGTGGGCGGGCAAACTCTTTCTCATCGCGCACGCCAACAACAGCAAGGCCAAGTTCAACGAAGGCTTTGATCTTTACGCCGCCGAAGCCGATGCAGCGCTGGAGCAGATCAAGCCGCTCGGCAAATTCTTCGACCGCACGCTCGTCTCCCCAAGCAATCCCGGCGTAATGTCGCCGTGTTTTTTGGAAGACGATGGCCGGTTATGGATGTTCTTCAACATCGGCCCACGCCTGCGGAACAAGATCGCGCTGGCTGTCACCGAAATAAAATAATCCCTCAATGTTCCGACGAACTTGGGCCGATGCACGATATGCGAGGGAACCTTGTGCCCAACCAACATTTTCCCGACCTGCGGGCCATGGCGGCCTAGCTCCATGCGCCACGGAGTGAGGTTGGCGCGCAGAAGCACGGTTGTTCCATGAGCAACTGGAAGTGCCGATTTCCCGATCCGGTATTTTCCCATCGGTGTTAGCTGGGAAATCAGTGGTTTATACTGCTTGTTTCCGGGCGTCGTTCCAATCCCTGAGGGTTTTTAGGATCGCAGTCCAGCAGCGGCCGGACAATCGTTCTGCAACATCGCGAAATGAAATCTGTAACATTTGGCGAACTTTCCGTATTATAATAGGAATGGCTGACAGTGTAACCTCAGAAGGCCGGCCCCGGATGTTCCCGGCAACGCAGTGGACGGTGGTCCTGACCGCGGGCGGGACGCCTTCGCCGGAAGCGGCGGCGGCCCTGGAGGGGCTTTGCCGGTCGTACTGGTATCCCCTGTATGCATTCGTCCGCCGGGGCGGGCATTCGCCGCCGGACGCCCAGGATTTGACTCAGGAGTTCTTCGCCCGCCTGCTTGAACACAATTGGATCGCCCACGCTGACCGGCAGAGGGGACGGTTCCGGTCGTTTTTGTTGATGGCCATGAAACGGTTCCTGGTCAAGGAATGGGACAAGGCAAAGGCGCTTAAGCGGGATGGTCAGGCGCAGCGGGTTCCGATGGAACTTGATACAGCCGAAAGCCGGTACACCAGGGAACTGGCGGACACCCGGACGCCAGAGCAGCTTTTCGAAAAGCAGTGGGCACTGGCGCTGCTGGAATCCGTGCTTCGCCGATTGCACGAGATTTATACCCGGGACGGCAAGGGGGCGTTGTTCCAGGCGCTGGAACCGTGTCTGGTGGGCAGCCGCAACACGCAGCCGTATGCCGTCCTGGCGGCTGAACTGGGGATGACCGAAGGTGCGGCCAGGGTGGCGGTTTGCCGCCTGCGCGAGCGTTATCGGGAGTGTTTAAAAGCGGAAGTGGCCCAGACGGTAGCTTCGGCGGCGGAAGTGGACGAGGAATTGCGCCACTTGCTGCGCGTTATGGCTCGACGATAAACATTTTTTCAGTTTGTCAGTAACGTTTGCCATCCAATTCGTAGTGTAAAGGGTGGAAAGACGATTGTATGGATACAAAAAAGAATTGTCCTGGCTGTCGAAAGCCCCTTGAGAACAATGCGCCTGACGGGCTGTGCCCGGAGTGCCTGCTTCAGGCTGGCCTGGGCACCGGCGTGGACCGAGGTCCCGACAGCCAGACCGGTGCGCCGGCTGCCTCGCCAGCCCCGTCTCCTCCCCTCGCCGAACTCGCTCCGCATTTCCCCCAGCTCGACATTCTCGAATGCCTGGGGCGCGGTGGCATGGGCGTGGTCTATAAGGCCCGGCAAAAGTCGCTCGACCGTTTCGTGGCGCTCAAGCTGCTCGCGCCCGAACGCGTGGGCGATCCGCAGTTCGCCGAACGCTTCACGCGCGAGGCGAAGGCGCTCGCCGCCCTGAACCACCCCAACATTGTCACTATCTACGATTTCGGCCAAGCTGGCGGCTTCTACTACCTGCTCATGGAGTTCGTGGACGGCGTGAACCTGCGGCAGGCGATGAAGGCGGGCCGGTTCACGCCAGAACAGGCGTTGGCGGTCGTGCCACCCGTCTGTGAGGCGCTGCAATACGCCCACAACCACGGCATCGTCCACCGCGATATTAAACCCGAGAACCTCCTGCTGGACAAGGAAGGCCGTGTGATGATTGCCGACTTTGGCATCGCCAAGATGTTGAACGCGGAAAGTGGCACGGGCGTCCCGCCCGTGAACACGGCAAACACGGGCGGGACGCCCGTGCCACACTCGCTCGCTGCCGGAACGCCGCAATACATGGCCCCGGAGCAGCAGACCACGCCGCAGCAGGTGGACAACCGGGCCGACATCTACTCCCTGGGCGTCGTGCTCTACGAAATGCTCACCGGCGAACTGCCCGGCAAACCGCTCGAACCGCCTTCGCGCAAAGTGCAGATTGACGTGCGGCTGGATGAAGTCGTCCTGCGCGCTCTCGAAAAAAATCCAGAACTCCGGTACCAACAGGCCAGCGTATTCAAAACTCAGGTTGAGACCATCGCTTTGTCGGCGTCCGCAGACACATTCACCGCCAGCAACCAACCATACGAGAATCAAGGCTTGGATTATCGTTCGAAAGCAACCCTATGGGGACTGCCCTGGTTGCATGTCACTTCCGGAATAGATCCGAAAACGGGCCGGGCGCGCGTTGCTAAGGGGATTATCGCGATTGGCGGCAAAGCCAAGGGTGTTTTTGCCTTTGGCGGGATGGCGACAGGTGTCTTCGCGTCCGGTGGTGTGGCCGTGGGCTTGTTTGCCTTCGGTGGATGCGCAGTAGGGTTAGTTGCGTTTGGCGGATTGGCCCTGGCCCTGGCCCTGGCCATTGGCGGTGCGGCAATTGCCCCTCTGGCCCTCGGCGGTGGTGCGCTGGGTTATCTCGCCTTTGGCGGTAAGTGCTTCGGAGTGCATGTGCTCGATTCAATGACTCAGGACCCTGTCGCAAAAAGGTTTTTTGAATCATGGGGTCAGGATCTCATGTGGAACCTGCCCTGGCTGAATGTCTTCTTGCTGGCCATTGTCCTGCCCATTTCGGTAGGCATCCCACTCTGGCTGCAACATAAGTCCATGAAGGCCAAACTGAAAGCCCTGGCCAATGCCAGCCCGTTGCCAACGCTGGAATTTTGGCAGGCAATGGAAGCCGGGAACTATGCACGCGCTTGGGAAAAAACGGCTGCGTATTTTCAACGGGACATCAGCAAGGAGGAGTGGGTGAGCCGAATGGAGAAGATCCGTCGCCCCTTGGGTAAGACCGTGTCGCGCAAGCAGCTTACGCTTGGGTTCATCAATCCTGGGCGCCGCTTTGAACAAACTGTCTGCACCGTGTTTGAAAATGGGCGATCAGCGAAAGAAACGGTGTTTGCCGCCTTGCAACCGGAGGGCGAATGGAAAATTGAAAAGTACGATCTTTACCCGATTGACCCTCCGTCACCAGCGGCACAAAACGAACCGCCTGAAAAAATCACACGATTGGATGATGCTCCGACTCGTGATGATAATAAACAGACCGGGGCCTGGTGGCGACTGTTGTTGAGCGTCGTTGTTCAGATTATGGCGGCACTGCCGTTGGTGGCGTTCATGACCTTTATTGTTCCGAAGTTTGAGGTGATGGCGCGCGATTTTTCCGCGCGCTTGCCCGATGCCACGGTGTTGGCCGTGACTGCCGCGAACTTTGCCATCCGGTATGGGTGGCTCTTGTCGGCGGTGGCGATTTTGATGAGTTGGGCGATGTATCGCCGGGGCGGACGGAAGTGGCTGTGGCGTTGGACAGCCAGCGTTGCCGCAATCTTATTTGCCTGGTTTGTCGTGATCGTGGCAGTGGTGATCATTCCAATGATGGTTTACGGCCCGCAGGTGATCCACGGGAAACCGGCACGCGTTTCGGTTCCACCGATTGCCAACGTGAAACTCGCGCCGCGTCTGCAATTCCGTCTTGTCGCCGACGCTGGCGACACCGAGCCCGCCGACACGCTTGCCGATCCAAGCAGCAAGGAACTGTTGCGCGTTCGCAAGGGAATCCTGCTCGATGAATCCGCAGTTAGCAATGCGTCCTTGACGATCTCTCCCGACAACAAGGCGTCGGTGACGGTTGACTTCAACGAAGCTGGCGCAAAACGTTTCGCCGAAATCACTGGTGCAAACATTGGCAAACGGCTGGCAGTCGTCTTGGACGGCAAAGTGCTTGCCGCTCCAACCATTCGCTCGGTAATTCGCGATCAGGCTGTCATCACTGGTAACTTCACCGCCGCCGAGGTGGTCGAGACAATTGCCCGAGCGTTGAATTCAAAGGAGCAAACGCAGCCGCCGCCCGCTCCAGCTACTCATCGCTAAACAATCGTCCGAAAACCAGGGGCAGTAAGGCAAGGTGGCCTGTGCCTCAGTTCTGCCCGCCCTAATTTGTTGCCATGGTCATTCCCCGATTTTGGTAAACATTAAGCCTGTAACGATGGGGTGGTTTCCGGTAATACTCTCTTGGACACACAATGTCTCAGTCCACTGAAACACGAAAGCCGGAGCCGCTGTTTGTCACCACTCGCTGGTCGGTGGTGCTGGCCGCCCGGCGCACGCCTTCACCGGAATCGGCGGCGGCGATGGAAACCATTTGCCACGCCTATTGGTATCCCCTCTACGCTTACGCCCGGCGCTGTGGGCAATCCCCGGCCGACGCCCAGGACCTCACCCAGGAATTCTTCCGCCTGCTGCTGGAAAAGCGCTGGTTTGAGGATGTTGATCGGGAAAAGGGACGGCTGAGGTCATTTCTGGTCACTGCCATGAAACATTTCATGGCCAAAGAATGGCGCCGGGCCAATGCCCAACGGCGCGGCGGAGGAAGCACCCACGTCACCATAGACACCGCCATCGCCGAAGGCCGGTACGCCACCGAACCGGAAACCACCCTGGCCGCCGATGAAGTTTTCGACCGCCAGTGGGCGCTGTCCCTCCTTGATTTCACCATCGAACGATTGCAGGCGGAATACACCTCGACCGGGAGAGGCACAGATTTTGGCATCCTTAAGGACTGTCTTACGGCCTCCCATGGGACCATTGATTATGCCTCCATAGCCCGGCAACTTGCGACCACCGAAGGAGCCGCGCGCGTGGCGATCCACCGGCTGCGCAAACGGTTCCGGCAAATCTACCGCGAGGAAATCGCTCACACGATGCCAGATGGCGCGGAGGCGGAAGCGGAGATGCGGCATTTGGCCAACGCATTGGCCCGGACATAAAGATGCAATTGCCCGGTAACACTTTGCTGGAAACGGGTCAGTAATGAGCATGAACGAAATGCAGAAAACAGTTTGTCCGAAGTGCGGCGCGGCTCTCCCAGCCAACGCGCCCGCCGGGTTGTGTCCTCGCTGCCTCATGGCGATGAACCTGGCCACCCAGACGGTCTTGCTGGAAAACGAGGCTAAAGCACCCCAGATACCTGCGACTCTGCCACCTTCCCCCGCCGAACTTGCTCCACACTTCCCCCAGCTCGACATTCTCGAATGCCTGGGGCGCGGCGGCATGGGGGTGGTCTATAAGGCCCGGCAAAAGTCGCTTGACCGTTTCGTGGCGCTCAAGCTGCTCGCGCCCGAACGCGTGGGCGACCCGCAGTTCGCCGAACGATTTACACGCGAAGCGAAGGCGCTCGCCGCGCTGAATCACCCCAATATCGTCACCATCCATGATTTCGGCCAGGCGGGCGGTTTCTATTACCTGCTCATGGAATTCGTGGACGGCGTGAACCTGCGGCAGGCCATGAAAACCGCCCGGTTTACGCCGGAACAGGCCCTGGCCATCGTGCCACCCGTCTGCGAGGCCCTGCAATACGCCCACGAGCACGGCATTGTTCATCGCGACATCAAGCCGGAGAACCTGCTGCTGGACAAGACTGGGCGCGTGATGATCGCCGACTTCGGCGTCGCCAAGATGCTCAATGCCGAAAGCCCGGATGCCAGCTTCGTGGACAGCCAACCCGCCGGCACACCGCAATACATGGCACCCGAGCAAAAGGGCCGCCACCGCACCGATCATCGCGCCGACATCTATTCGCTGGGCGTCGTGCTCTACGAACTGCTCACTGGCGAACTGCCCGGCAAACCGCTCGAAGCGCCTTCTCGGAAGGTCGTCATTGACGTGCGGTTAGACGAGATCGTCCTGCGCGCCCTCGAGAACAAGCCCGAACTGCGCTATCAGACCGCTGGAGAGATGCGGACGCAGGTCGAGACCATTGTGACGACACCGCCGTCGGCAATTACTTCAAAATCCCCAGCAGGGACAGGCGGCGCACCCGTCCAAGAACAACCGAGCACGCCGCCGCGCTTCTCGCGCGTGGCCATTGTCGGCGCGTGCTTTGCGGCGCTGGGGCTTTTGATGGCAGCACCCGTGCTGTTTCAACCTCATGCTACGCCTATGTTGGGAGGAATGTGCTTGCTGTTCGTTCCCGCCGCAATTCTCGGCTGGATCGCCGTAGCGCAAATCCGCCGCTCGGCGGGAAAACTTTACGGGCTGTGGCTGGCGGTGTTCGAAGGGCTCCTGATTCCGCTGCTCGCGCTGGATCTGTGTGTGATCTGGAACGTGGGTTCTCGTGCCATGTCGGCGTTCACCTCCTGGCAGGCACCGGCCATCAGCCATTACGTCGTGAGGTCGGCTTCCGACTCAAACAAAACGTTCGATCTGATCACTCAGCTCAATGCATACAATTGGCTTCTAGGTGTCGAGTGGAATGTTTTTAATTGGGTCATATTAGGCGTCGCGATCCTTGTTGATTGGCTCATCATCCGCGCCGTCTGGCGCGCAGTGAACAAAGGCACCGCACCTGCGGCGAGCCAGACATGGCAATCCCCGACGATGGGTTGGGGCCATTTTATTGGCTACTTGCAGGGCATCACTTTCACGTCTCCTCTGGCATACAAGCTGGCCAACCTCTCTGCGCTTGGATTTCTCTGCTTCCTCGGCTTCATACCGCTGTCGGGATGGAAAGGTTTTTTTGGTTTCTCCGGGTTCTTCGGCCTGATCGGCCTGTCAACGCTCATCGAGATGGTTGCCCGATCAAAAGCCCGGCGGTCCGGAAGCAACAACCAGCAACCACCGAGTGCATTAGTGCTTATCCGTAAATAGATATTGTCTGTCGCCAGCAGATTATGGCTGCGGC
>JBAXGN010000270.1 GCA_037139415.1 Verrucomicrobiota bacterium
AACAGCGTAGCATGGGGGGTAGGACAAATACGGTCCTACCCTCAAAAAAGTTTGAGAAATATTTTCAGGGGAAAAAGGCCGGTAAAATGGGGCTGGAACCTTGCAGAAAGATGAAACTGGCATAAAAATGGGAAGCCGGACATGGCAAAAATATTTACTGGCAAAAAAATTAAGACCAGAAGATGCCAAGACCGAAGGCCGAAGCCAACTTTTGCAGAAATATTTTCGGGCAAAAAAATTGACTGAAGAAGATAGGAGCTTGGGAGCCAGGGAGGTGAGGTGGCAGGAATCTGGAATCTGAACACCCCGGCTAGAGAAAAACGAACCATACTATGGTTTTACACCTAAATTCTTCGTTATTGACCGACAAATGCGTAAACTGCCGCAGACTGTACAATAAATTGGTCTCTTTTAGGGCGTTGTTATAGTCGAACCCTTTTTCCGAACCCCTTTTCCAACTTTCGGCTGGGGCAAGTAACCCTCAAGGAACTGGCCCATAACTTGGATTGGGCCCTGGTAGAAGATTTACCCTGGGAGTTATGGTTTGCCTGCGGGTAAATAGGTCCAGGGGTTAGTCCTTTGGGGCCACTGTTCTTTGTCAATCGCCAACGCTACAAGGAGGATTTCGAGACTACGGGAGAAGTGTCGCTACGCATCGGGCGGATGCCCGTCCATTTTAATATTTCCGCGTTCGGACCTGACAAAAATCGAGCGGCTCAAAGCGAAAGTTGGGACGGAAACCACCTTGCGGAATTTTTGTATTTTCTACTTTCTTGTTGCCTCAAAATTAAGGAAACTGTATAAGGTGTTTCAGACGTTAGCCCAAGTTTAGAGAGAAATTTATGAAAACTAATCGCCGTCTGGTCAGTGTCGTCCTGTTCGCTCTGGCTTTTTCTGCCATTCTGTGGCTGCGCGCGGAACTCGTCATCAGCCCTTTTGTGCTGTCTAACAACACAGTCAGCTTTACGCTGAATGGCGCCAACAGCAATTACTCCTATCGGGTTCTCTTCACCACCAACCTCCCGTACCAGCTTACCAACTGGGGCTTGTTGGGCACGGGCACCGTGGGCCAGACGACGTTGACCTTCACTGCCCCCACCAATCCCGATGTCTTTTTCATCGCCGCCTCCAACAGCGCCGTTGCCCCCAAGGTGATGACGCCCGTTTTTACGCCCCCCGGCGCTTACTATAGCAATGCGACCAGCGTGGTCATCTCTTGCAGTACCGAAGGCTCATACATTTATTATACCACCAATGGCGCGGTGCCCACGATGACCGATTTTTTCATTCCCAGCGGCAACTCCATTCCCATTGCCAATACCACTATCTTGCAAGCGCGTGCCTTTGCGCTGGGGCTGCTGGATTCGGATGTTAAATCTAATTACTATACGGTGAACCTCGCGCCCACCGTCAGCGCGGGCACCCAGCAGGTCGTTTCCGGCACCAGCGCCACCTTGTCCGGCTCCGCTGCGGATGACGGATTGCCGTCAGGCCGCACGCTCACTTATCTCTGGTCGCAAACCGGCGGACCGGCAGCCACAATCGTCAACCCAACCAACCTAACCACCACCGTCAATCTTACCGATCCTGGCATCTATCATTTTCAATTGGTCGTCAGCGATGGACAATACAGCCGCACGAACTCGGTGGTCATCGCCAAGGAAACCGGCCTCACGGTCAGCCTGGACAGCCCGTTAAACGGCTCCACCGCTATCGTCCCGACCAACATTTTGTTGCAAGCGAGCGCAGGCGGCGGGAATGTCACCCAGGTCGCCTTTTACGCTTCCAGCAAGCTCATTGGCACGGTGGATTCGCCCCCGTATAATTTCTATTGGCGAAGCGCGCCGGTTGGCGCTTTTACGCTCACCGCCGTGGCTCTAACCGATGATCCGGACAATACAGGGCTGGCATCGGAAGGCATCGCCTTCACCAATTACTGGCCAACCAACGTTGGGCAGGTGGCGTTTTCCGCCACGGACCTCGAAATCCCCACTGCCGGTATTCCACTCACCATCAGCCGCCGGTATGATACGCGTTTCAGGACGAATGGGCTTTTAGGGTTCAATTGGAAGGGGAACTATGACGATATCAACATTGAGGTGCCATCACTTTCCAGCGGCTGGCAAGGGGCAGGGACGGGTCCGTATGGAATGAGTGAATCATCGCCCCACTTGCTGGTCGTTTCGCTCAGCGACAGCGAGAAATACTACTTCACGCCATTGATTATCTTCCGGACGAGCCAGACCAACACAATCAATAACGGCACCAAGCCTGACGTTTACAACGAAGAGCCTGTCGATCTCGTGTTCTTTCCTGTTTCAGGACAGAATGCAGCACTGACACTTCCGCGTCTTCCCAATACGATTGGCATGGACGAAGGCCTTGGGCGGCCCTGGGCACGACCACTGACGCTCGCAAGTATTGACGAATTTCTTACGATCACGCCGTACGAACCGGCTTTAACCGACTATACGTTTACGGCACCAGATGGAAAGAAATACAAATTTGACGCCAATGGCAAGTTCACCTCCCTCACCGACCGCAACGGCAACCAGGTCAATTACGTGGTCAACGATCCCACCAGTGCGGATTTAACATGGTCAAATCCGTCTTCCGGAGGTTCGTTGTCCGTCCACTTTGACTTGGACGAAAACAACGGCTGGGTCAACAACGTCTATGACCCGATCGCCGTCGCCTCGAACGGAGTCCCGACCATTATCTATCGCCACGACGCCATTGGGAACCTCACCAACGTGGCCCGGTTGATTGATCGCGCGGGCGGCGGCACCTACGAGAACACCTATTACACTTATACCAACACCGTTTTTTCAAACTTTGTCACCAGCATCAAAGATCCCCGTGGCGTGATCGTCCAGCGGAACGTTTTCGATTCGGCGGGCCGGTTGTATCAGCAATTTGACGCCCTTAACAATCCGGTGACTTACACGTACGATGTCCCCAACCGCCGCCAGGTCACCACCGATCGTTTGGGGTATTCAACCGTCCAATATTTCACGCCGTCCGGTTTGCTCGGCGCGGTTCAGCATCCCTACGACGGCATGGAAATCTACACGTACAACGACCGGGGCCTTCTGATCGCCGAGACAAATGCCCTCAAGCAAGGAACCACTTATGCCTATGATGAAAACGATAACCTGATCAGTTCAACCAACGCACTACAGCAGGGCGTCACCGCGAGCAATAATGAGTTTGGGCAACCGTTGCTCTCGACGGACGCCTTGGGCAATGGAACGATTAGCGCCTATAGTGATACCGGCAACCTCGTGGCCGTCACGAACGGGTTGGGCATCGTCAGTCTCTACGGCTACAACGACCGGGGCAACCGGACGGCCGAGACCAATGCTGCCGGTTTGCCCGAGCAGGCCGTCACCCGTTATGGCTACAATGAATTGGGCTTCCTCACCAACCTGGTGGATGCCTTGAATAATTCCGTTGCCTACGTTTGCGACCTCAACGGCAACCGCCTCTCGGAAACCCGCACCCGCACCGGTCCCAGCGGCACTATCACCCTGGTGACCAGCAATCTTTACGATGCGCGCAATCGCGTCACCATGACCGTCGGGCCAGACGGCGCGACGAACCGCGTAGCCTTCAATGGCGCGGGCCTGCAATCATCCACGGTGGACAAAATGGGGCGCACCAATTTCTTTTTTTACGATGCGCGGGCCTTGCTCACAAACACCACCTTCCCGGACGCAACCTACGAAACGATAGCGTACGATGCCGAGGGCCGAAAAACGAACTCCACGGACCGATCGCATAACCCGACCTCATTTTATTACGATCCCTCTGGCAGACTCTATTACACCCTCTACGCGGATGGCATCGGTTCGGCGAATATCTACGATCTGGCCGGTCGCGTCGTTACCACCGTCCTCTACCCGGTCATGCCTTCAGGACCGGGATTGCCGACCACAACGCCCCAATACACCTATTACGGCTTTGACGCCACTGGCAGGCGCATTGCCGTGACGAATGCCCTTTTCCAGGCAACGCGGATGGGCTTGGATGCCAACAACAACCAAACCAATCTCATTGACGCCCTGAATCGCAGCACCACCAATGTTTTCGACGCCTTGAACCGCCAAATCCGGATCAAGTACCCGGATGGCACGAGCGAAGGCTTCGCCTATGACGGTCTTGGCCGTCGAGTTGGGGCCACCAACCAGGCGGGCATCGTCACACGTTTTGGTTTTGACGCGTTAGACCGCCTCGTGGCTGTCACCAACGCCCATGGTACCACCCAGCAAACCGTCACCCGCTATGCGTATGATGAAGTGGGCAACCAGACCGCGCAAATTGACGCCCTGTTGCGAACCAATCGTTTCGAGTACGATAACCTGGGACGCAAGGTGCGAACCATCCTCCCCGGCGGCCAGAGTGAAGGCCGGGCCTATGACCGCAATGGCAACCTGACATTCCTGACCAACTTCACCGGCCTGGTGGTCACGTTTACCAATGACGTCATGAACCGCCTCCTCAGCAAGTCAGTCAGTAACGTGGTGCAGGTCACCTACGCCTATTCACCCACCGGCCAGCGGACCAACATGGTGGATGCCAGCGGCACCTATAGCTACACCTATGACACCCGCGACCGGCTCCTGACCAAAAACACCCCGCAAGGCAACCTCACTTACACGTACAATGCGTTCGGGAACCTCTCGCAAATCGCCTCATCAACCCCTAACGGCACCCTGGTCAATTATTACTATGACCAGCTCAACCGCCTTACCAACGTCGTGGATCGTTTCAATAACTCAACCTGCTACGGTTTCGACTCCGTTGGCAACCTCCAAACCGTCCGTTACCCGAACACCGCCACCAACACGTACAGCTATAATTCCCTGAACCGCCTCACCAACCTGATCGCTAAAACCGGGTCTGGCACCCTGGCCAGCTTTGCTTATCAGTTAGGTGCAGCCGGTAACCGTACCAGCCTTAGTGATTTGGTCAACGGCTTCAGCCGTTCTTATTCCTGGCAGTATGATCCCCTCTACCGCTTGACCAACGAAACCCTCACCGGCACCGCGCCAACGGGAGCCGCCAGCTACAGATACGATGCTGTCGGCAACCGCACTAATCGCACCTCGACCCTCACCGGAATCACTAACCAAACCCTTGCCTACGGCACCAACGATTGGCTGGCCACCGATGTCTATGACAACAATGGCAACACTCGGACCAATGGCGGGAATGTTTATCAATACGACTTCGAGAACCGCCTGACCAATTTCAACAATGGCACCGCCATTTACGTTTATGATGGCAATGGCAACCGGGTATCCGTTACCACCAATGGCGTCAAAGTCCTCTACCTGGTGGACGACCGCAACCCCAGCGGTTATGCCCAAGTGATCGAGGAACTGACCGTTTCCGGCGGCACAACGAATCTGGCTAAAAGTTACACATACGGTCTGGACCTGATTTCCCAACGCCAGGTTGCCAGCGGCACAACTAGCTTTTACGGCTACGATGGCAACGGCAACACCCGCTATTTGGCCGGCACCAACGGCATTATTTCCGATACCTACGTCTTCGACGCCTTCGGCACCTTGTTAACTTCCAGCGGCACCACGGCCAATATCTACCTTTATAGTGGGGAGCAATATGATCCAAACCTTGGATTCTATTACCTAAGAGCGCGTTATTTGAATCCGGGGATGGGGAGGTTTTGGACAAGAGATTCCGCTTCCGGAAGTAACCAAGATCCGTCGTCATTGCACAAGTATCTCTATGTTCATAACAATCCAATAATCGGAATCGATCCTACTGGACATGAGTTTAGCATATCAGGGCTTTACTATAGTATGGGGGCCTACATGTATTTATTTGCCCAGTCTCATGCAACTATCATTAATGTTTCCAGAATTGCACTCACATCATTAACCCTAAGTCTTGTTGTTGCCGACAATGCAGGACTGCTTACAGCCGATAAAAGCATCTTAGGAATATATATTTCTAGTGGTGGAAATCCCCTTGCAGAAATGCAGTATGTGGTTGGCGAAATAAGGACTTTAAGAACAGCATTAGTCGCTGCGCGTACGCTTGGAAATATTGGCACTTTATCAAGAACAGAAATGGCGATTGCTAACGAAGCAAAGCAAATATTGGCATCATCAGAATTAGCACAGATTCGGACTGCACAGAAAGCAGGTAATGTTAGTCGGTTCATAATAAATGGAAGGACCATCCAATATCAACCCAAACTCCCATTTTCAGCTATTACTTGGTTTGAAGAGCGCGGTTTCGTGTTAGGTGAGGAGGCTTTTGCTTCTGAGGAAGAAATGACCAAAACCATTCTTCATGAGCTTTATAGGCTTTCCAGCAGTCAGGTCACCTCTGGTGGGGCGGTCTCACAAAGTTTAGTTCAAAAAGAAACCGTAGATGCATATCAGTTTGCCGAACGTGCATACAAGGAGATATTTAAATGAAAGATAACTCTGCTTGGATTGAAGCGGCAACCGCCCTCATCCAAAATCCGCATGAGATGGTTCGCTGTCCATCTTGTGGACTCGCGTACCTGCAAGTTGACGATGAAAAGATAGATGATGAGCATTTTGACCGGCACTTGAGATGCTCAAATTGTGGAACACATGAGATTATTTTCAAACGTGCTGAAAAATCACAGTAAATACAAAGGCAACAAGCTGCAAAAACTCAAACACGTGCAACATATAAATTGACTTTGTGAATTCACTATTCAGCGTTTTAATTGTATGGCTGGTCAGTTCAAGTATTGGACTGGCCAACTTTGCCTACCGATTGGATGCCGCTGGCACTCGCACGAATTTGGTGGAGTACCTCAGCACTACATATCGCACGAACTCATGGAGGTTTGACCCGCTCTACCGGCTGACGAACGAGACGATCACTGGCACAGCGCCAACGGGAACGATTGGCTATACCTATGATGCTGTCGGGAACCGGCTCACGCGCACTTCCAGCGTGCCCAATGTGGCCACCACCAGTGCCAACTATGGCACAAACGATTGGGTTACCGGCGACAGCTATAATAATAACGGGAGCACCACCAACTCCGGTGGCAACAGCTACGCCTATGACTTCGAGAACCGGCTGACCAACTTTAACAACGGCACCGCCGTTTTTGTTTATGATGGCGACGGGAACCGCGTTCGCAAAACTGTCGCCGGAGTGACCACGTACTACCTCGTGGACGACCGCAATCCGACTGGCTATGCGCAAGTCCTGGAAGAGCTCACCACGGTGGGTGCAACTCCTAGCCGCCTCTACACCCACGGGCTGGACATGATCAGCCAACGCCAGAGCGACGGAACGACGAGCTTTTTTGGCTATGACGGTAACGGGAATACCCGGTTCCTGACCTCGGCGGCGGGTGCTGTGACCGATACCTACACCTATGAAGCTTTTGGCGTTGGTATCGCCGGCACCGGATCAACAGCAAACAACTATCTCTTCGCAGGCGAACAATATGATAGCTCACTTGGATTCTATTACTTAAGAGCGCGGTATTTGAACCCAGGGATGGGGAGATTTTGGACACGGGACCCATTTGGTGGGCGGAGGCAGGAACCAGATACTCTGCACAAGTATTTATATTGCAGTGATGACCCGATTAATCGGCATGACCCCAGCGGGTATGAAAACACAATTACGGTGAGTGGATCATTTGGCATCTTCGGAACACTAGCAGCCTGTCGGACTTAGAAAAGCAGTTTTTTTAAGAAGCCCGGACATAA
>JBAXGN010000271.1 GCA_037139415.1 Verrucomicrobiota bacterium
TGCCGCCGTACTCCAAAAATGTCGGCGCGTGCATTTGCTCTGCGCCGCAGGCCGGATGAGAGGTGGTTCCCCGGTGATCCTCCGCAAGCCTTAACGCGACGGCGGCAAGGGAAACGGCGGCAATTCCGCAATCCGAATTCCGCACTCCAAAAAATACGGCTCCCGCGCTTCCTTGGAGCAAGGGCCAAAGTAGTGGGTACGGAACCACAGACCTTGCCCACCTCGTAGTATTCGTAACGCACCAACGCGATTGATGCAGCCCTGGTTCATGGGAATGCCGCGCGCTCCGGGCTTGCGTAATTGCCCGGATCGGTCACGATGGCACCTGAATATTATGAACACCAGTTCTTCCCGTACCTCACGCCGGCAATTTGCCGCGCTGACCACCGCCGCCATGGCCGCCACCCTCTGCCCGCTGCCCGCCCTCCCAGGCGAGACTCCGGTGCGCAAGCGTTTGATGCGGCTGACCCTTTCGCCAGGGGCCATCGGCGTCAAAGCCAACCCGCGCGAAACACTGGCGCTGGCGCACCAATACGGCTTTGAAGCCATCGAACCAAATGCCAACTTCCTGACCGATCTCAGCGACGCGGACCTCGCCGCGTTCCGGGCGGAAATGCAAGCCAGGAACATCGTCTTTGGTTCCGCGGGCCTCGCCGTGAACTTCCGGCAGGATGACGCCAAGTTCCGCACCAGCCTGGAAGCCCTGCCGAAAATTGCCGCCGGTCTCCAGCGCGCCGGGGTCACCCGCGTGGGCACCTGGATTTCCCCCACCCACGCCGAACTGGCGTACGCGGACAACCTCCGCCAGCACGCCACCCGCCTGCGCGAGGCCGCCAAGGTGCTGCGCGATCACGGGCAACGGCTGGGCCTGGAATACGTCGGCACCCCCAGCATTCGGCAAAACCGGCCCAACCCCTTCATCTACTCGCTGCGCCAGATGCAGGAACTCATCGCCGAAATCGGCACCGGCAACGTCGGCGTGGTGTTGGATAGCTGGCATTGGTGGACCGCCGGGGAAACGGAAGCCGACCTGCTCAAGCTCACGAACGCGGACGTAGTCTCCGTGGACCTCAACGACGCCCCGGCGGGGATTCCCCTGCCCGAACAGCAGGATGGCAAACGCGAACTGCCCTGCGCCACCGGCGTCATCCCGGTCAAAACCTTTCTGGGCGCGCTCCAGCGCATCAGCTACGACGGACCCGTGCGAGCCGAACCGTTCAACAAACCCCTGAATGCGATGGACAAAGACGCCGCCTGCGCCGCCACCATCGCCGCGCTCAAAAAAGCCGCCGCATTGATAACTGATAACTGATAACTGATGACTGATGACTGGTCACTTTCTCAAATGCTCCACGCTCCAGAATGCATGTGGATGCGCGCCTCAACTCCTCAACTCCTCAACGTTCCGCTTTCCGCTCTCTGCTTTCATCTTTCTGCCGGCTCATTTTTCTGCAAAAGGAATTGGGGCCCAATTTTTATGCCAGCTAATCTTTTTGCCATGTCTGGTTTCCCCATTTTTATGCAAAATCACTCCGCTTTCCGCATTTGATTACCCCACCTGGGGGAGAAGGTCAGAATAAGGTGGAACACCCGTCTAATTAATCAGCTCTTTTGAGCGGGCCAGAAGCGTCGCCGCACGTACCAGATCAAGAAAAATCATACGGGAGAAGATATTCTTGCGGTTGTGAGTTCTTCGCAACTCTGGCACCGCCTTCCAAAGACGGCGGTAGATAAAATCCACCTCGTTGAGGGGTGGCATGCCTGCCGGTCTGCCAAGCGTGCTCAGCAAGCAGGCAATAACGCCCTTCGGACTGCCGTTGTGAATCCCTGGGTCAATACCGTTCAGGTCACTCAACGTCTTGGTCAACCGATGACGTTTCTTCTCCAAAACAATGAAGCTGTGACGCGTGTTGATTCGGGATAATGCGAACGCAATGCCCAATTCAAATGGCATGTTGAATCGCGCCGGGGTGCCAACCCGGCTCAGGTCATGAATCGAGACCGGGCACTGTTGCAGCAATTTCAGGATTCGATTCAACCGTCCTTGCCCTTCTTCCGGAATTTCGAGTACGCAATGAGGAATACGTCCTAACGCCACCAGTACGCTGATTTGCGCGACGAGCAGACGTTCATAGGATGTATCGAATGGAACGTTGAGGAAAACGGCTTGGCTGTCGGTTTTACTCATTACCGCCTCGCGCCCCTTGCCCGTTAGACTTTTACTCCCGTTACTCCTGCCGCAGCGAACGCTCTGAGGACATTCCTGGTCTGCGCCGAACCAATCCCGAGCGCCTTGCAGATTTGGGCGGCAGACGCTGGCACCGCCACATGCACAAAGCCATTGCTCAGCCGCTTCGCTGGGCTTTTATCCTGGCGCAATGCCTTGCTTGATAATGTTTTGTGCCGCATAGTATTTTCACTAAAACGGTTTACTGGCCCGCTCGCCACAGGGCAACGTAACCGTTGATGAAACATATATCTGAAAGGATTGGTCTGTCAATTCACCAGTTCCCAATTTTTCTGTTAACCCATTCCGCAATCCGCATTCCGAAATCGAGGGTTCCGCTCTCTGCTTCCATCTTTCTGCCGGTTCATCTTTCTGCAAAAGGAATTGGCAGTTGGGAAATAACGCGTTAGATTATTGCGATGAAACTCGACTACACAGTGCAGGTGTGGCAGGAGGGTGATCAGTTCATTGCCCACGCCATGCCCTTGGATGTGGCCAGTTCCGGCCCCACACCTGAATCCGCCCGGCAAGCGGTGGACGCGGCCGTGCGCCTCTTCCTTGCCACGGCGGCTGAACATGGAACGCTGGCGGAGGTTTTAGAGGATGCTGGATACCAGCGTACTCGGCGGGAATGGCGCGGCCCAATTTGGCTGGGGATTGAACAACGCACTTGCTTGGCCGAAGTGTAGCGCCAGCCATGCCGAAGTTCACGCCCCAAGACTGGCAAACCCTCGAGGCCGTTTTTCTGGCGGCTGGGTTTCGTTTCGCGCGCCAGGAAGGCAGTCACCGTTCCTATGTCCGGTCCGGGACCGCTCGCCCGGTAGTAATACCCGCCTATCGCGAGGTCCCCGTTTTTATCATCCGCAACAATCTTAAAACCGCCGGGTTGTCGCGCGACGCGTATTTCACCCTGCTGAACAAGGTGTAACCCAATGTTGTCCCCGACAATCCGGGGAACAATGGCATAAAATGGAGCGCCCGGCCTCCAATTCCCATTCGTGTGAATTAGCGTGTTTCGCGGGCAAGTTCCAGTTCCCAATTTTTATGCCAGCTAATCTTTTTGCCATGTCCGGTTTCCCCATTTTTCTGCAAAATCAGCTTTCTCCGTCATTCCGCAATCCGCAATCCGCAATCCGCAATCCGCAATCCGCAATCCGCAATCCGCATTTGTTTATCTGCCATGTTCGGCCTCTCTGAAATTTGAAATTTTGAGATCGGTCAGAACTTCCTGTCGCCAGTCTGCCGCCTCGAACCGCTAAACACCTACGCAGATCGCATAAATTCGGCAGCTAAAAGTTCCTTTACAATTTCGTGCAAATCAAGTAGGCTTATTCTCGTCAGTCAAAAAAACATGTAAAAAACAAATATTAAATCATAACTTTGCGTAGCACGGCTACGGTCTCTGGTAAAACCGCGAATTTTCACTGATGAGAATCAAGCCCAAGCACGCGCCACTCGGCGCGGCTTGGTGCATTTCTCATCAAGGCGCTTCGCGGTGCCTACCAGGGGGTGCGACAAGTTCGCGCCCTTTTTGTTTTCCAAAGGATCGGGTAGTCGGTGTTCGCGAGGGATCAACCTCAAATTTAACACTAAAAGGCATACATCATGAACTTTCAACTATCTGTGGATCAATTCGGTGATGCACTGAGTATTGGTCATGGTGTCGGTGGGCGGGTAGATTCATATGGTTCAAAAATACAGTTCTAATCTGTAATACTTCAAAAACGGAGTCTTTATGAATAACCAAATAAATATGAAGTTGTCAAAAATAACTAAGATGGTTTCCCTGCTCATTGTCGGGCTGGGGCTGGTGGCAACAGTGCCTTCAAACGCCGCACTGCGGTTTAATGGAACGGATTCCAAAGCCGTTTTGGACGGCTACTACCTCGACGGGACCACTCATTCCAGCTATACATTTGAAGTGTGGATAAAACCTTTCAGCTTAGGGAGTGAGGCTTGTCTGTTTAGTAAGGCCCTTTATTGGAAGGATTGGTCTCTAACGATCCGGCCCGATGGTGGGCTGGGTTTTCTTGGAAGTTGGCCGAATTATTACTGGGGAACAGGAACAGCCACAGGTTCCATCACAACAAATCTTTGGCAACACATTTGTTGTGCGGCCACTAACGGGCAAATGTCCTTCTATGTGAATGGAAGATTTGTTGGGACAGAAATTGTCCAAACTCCGATTGACTTTGCTTCATCCGCATCTGGAGGTCCGGTTTTGGACGCTCCTATGGCTATCGGTTATGGAGACTCAGGGACGACGCCAGATTTTGCTTTTTTCAACGGCTTGATTTATGGCATCAAAGTCTGGAACCGCACCTTGACGTCAAACGAAGTTTACTCAATCGCAACCACCGGAGTTCCGCAGAACACTAATGGGCTTTACAATGCAGTACTGCTCGATGAAGGAGGTGGAACTGTCATCCATGATTCACTAACACCGCTGACGGGGAGAGTTTTGACTGCTCAGTGGAGCGGGGACATGCCAACAATCGTAACGACACAATCCTTCCTTACAAACGGCTTAGTCGCCTATTACCCGTTCAACGGGAATGCGAATGATGCTAGCGGGAATGCGAACCATGGTGTCGCGACAAATGTTACGTATGGTCTGGGACACTTGGGAGTTGCTGGGTCGGCGGCATCCTTCAACGGAATCTCTTCCTTTGTTTATGTGACAAACCTTTTTTCAAGCCAACCACCCCAAATCACCTATTCCATTTGGTTTCAGACCGCGAATCGGGTGAGCTTGACAAATGCTCAGTTTTATTTAGCCGGCGCAACGGGATTTACTTCAGATAGCGGATGGGATTACGGCGTCGGACTGAATAATCCAAACCCAATCTGGGGGAATGGACCAGTCATTGGAGATTATAACGGGTTCGGAATGTATAAGTATGTTGATTGGGCCAACTACTATTATTGCGATGTCACCAATTTCTTATTCCTTAGCAATGAATGGCATCATGTCGTTGCTGTATTCGACGGCCCAACAATGAACCTCTATTTGGATGGCATCTTTCGGAATACAATGCAAAACCACGCCTCGGGTTCACAGGGTATTCGAAACTTGGAGATTGGCGCACATAACTGGGGGAGCACCCTTGGCATCATACATGACCAGTATTCGGGTTTGATTGATGATGTTCGGGTTTACTTCCGTGCTTTGTCGTCAAACGAAGTTCAGCAGCTTTATCAATATGAATCTCACCCTGTCGGCCTGCCTCCAATAATTTCTATTCAACCGACCAACAAGATTACGATTTCGGGTTCAAATGCCACATTTGTTGTAAATGCTACAGGCACTGCGCCTTTGATTTACCAGTGGCAGTTTAACGGGGCTAATTCGAGTGCGGCAACCAACAGCACGCTGACGCTGGCTAATGTCCAAGGCGTCAATGCTGGCAACTACCGAGTTGTGGTGAGCAACGCCTACGGCATGGCCACCAGTGCAGTCGCCACGCTAAGCCTGCTCTATCCTCCGTCCATCACAGCCCAGCCAGTGAGTTTAACCAACCTGGTCGGCACAACAGCCAGCTTCATCGTTTCTCCTTTTGGCACTGCCCCATTGGCATATCAATGGCAGTTCAAATGGGCGAATTTAATTTCAGCTACCAACAGCAGTCTGGACGTAACCAATGTTCAAGTTCCCGATTCAGGCAATTACTGGATTGTGATCACTAACGCCTATGGAAGCATCACAAGCGCTGTAGCCCAGCTACTGGTGATTGATAACCTTGGGCCTTTCATGACCATCAGCAACCTGTCCGGGCAAGTGGTAGATCAACGGTTATATACCCTAAGTGGCACCGCAACCGATGCGAACCGAGGCAATAGCGGCGTGGCCAGCGTATGGATCAACGGGAACCCTGTCTCCAATGTCACAGCTAGCCTTGATACCACCGCTACTTGGAATCAGACCGTAGCATTGCAGCAGGGGCTGAATCAAATCAGTGTGACCGCCGCAGATTGGGCCGGGAATATGACCACCAACCGGATTAATGTCATCTTTGTGCCCTTTGAGCGGATAGCACCAACCGTGGCCATTACGGCTCCGCGCAGCCCCACTTACACCAATGCGGTTCTTATCACCGGCACCGCCAGCGATGCCAAAGGCGTGGCGGAAGTGTGGTATCGGCTGAATAGCGGACCATGGACTCTAGCCATCGGCACCAATAAATGGAGTACGCTAGTGACTCCAGCGGTGGGTACGAACATTGTCTCCGCTTTTGCCGTGGACACCTCCAGCAACTATTCCAAGACCAACAGCGTCAAGTTCGTCAAAATCGCCACCGATATTTTTACCATTATTCGCTATGGCAGTGGCACGATCACACCAAACCTGAATGGCCAATTACTTGATATTCCCAAAAGCTACACCCTGACTGCCACGCCAGGTTCCGGTAATTTCTTCTCCAACTGCATCGCCAAACGCGGGTTCAGCGGTCCAGTTATTTGGAGCACCAACAAACCAGCCATCAAGTTCAACATGGAGTCGAACCTGGTGCTGATCGTCAACTTTGTCACCAATAACTATCTCGCCCGCAAAGGTGACTACGCCGGTTTATTTTGCCCGAGCAACGAAGTGTTCCAAGCCGACTGGACCAACAGCGGCAGTGTGAAGCTGACCGTAACCGATAAAGGAACGTTTACCGGCCAACTCATCTACAAAGGCGGCATGAGCTCTATTTCTGGCGCACTCGGTTTGAGCGGCACCACCAATCTAACCCTCCTGCGCGGAAAAGATCCGGCATTAAAGGTCAGTTTGACTTTGGACCTGATCGGCAACGATGGCTTCACTGGCACCGTATCCCAATACTACTCTTCCTGGAACGCCAGCCTCTGGGCGGACTTGGTGCTCAAGCAGGCAACCAAGGCTAATTACACCCTATTAGCGCCCACCGGCCCTGGCAATTCCTATGGCGGCACCCTGAACCTGGCCGTGCAACCTTCAGGAACCATAATCTTGAGCGGCACCTTATCGGATAGCACTAGGCTGACCGGATCGCTGCCGCTAACCCGCCAGCAGGAGGTTCCAATGAATCTATCACTATACGGAGGCAAAGGAATGTGGCTCGGCTACGTAAGTCTGGTGGGCACAAACGGTGGAACCGCTCACTGGCAGAAACTGACCAACAGCCTGGATAAAGTGAACCCGCAAGCTTTCTCGGTAAACACCAAGCTGTTGCTGCCTTGAAGAACAAAGCCCTTTGCAGAAAAATATACCGGCATAAAAATGGAAGCATGAACTGCGTAGCCGCACGACGTCAGTCAGCGCTGATATTTCAACGGCAAATACTGCGGTAAACCTGAATTTTCTCGGCTGCGTCATGAGTTAGACTGCTGTAAGGTTGTGCCCGTCCTTGCGGCCCCTGTTGTCTCTGCTGTCTTGTGCATTTTGTCCCCATCTTTCTGGTGCAGCCTTCGATCTTTGACAGGCCAGCGGGTGCAAGTCCCG
>JBAXGN010000272.1 GCA_037139415.1 Verrucomicrobiota bacterium
AAACATGGACCGCAAGGTTGCGTGCGCCTCAGTCCTACTCGACCCATGTCCGATTCCCATTTTTCTCCAATTTATCATTCCCCTTCCCGCCGATGTAGGCTAGAGTCTAGCCAATATTACCGAGTATGAACCGACGCGACTTCATCAAAACTTCCGCCGGCGTGGCGACCTTGGCCGCCCTGCCCGCCCTGCCGCCCTCGGCCATCGCCGCCGATAAACCCGCCAAAATCATCGCCCCGCCCAAACCCGCCCCGCGCTTCGGCGATGGACGCGATTGGTGGTTTGCGAAGCGTTTCGGGTTATTTGTGCATTGGGGGCTGTATTCCATCGCCGGTTTCCACGAACAGCATCAATGGCGCAAGCGGGTCCCCCGCGAGGAGTACGTGAAACTCGCCCGCCAATGGAACCCGGTGAAGTTCAACCCGGATGAATGGCTGGACCTGGCGGAGCGCGCGGGAATGAAGTATATCTGCCTGACCACCAAGCATCACGATGGTTTTTGCCTGTTCGAGTCCAAGCACACCGCCTATAACACCATGAACACGCCCTACGGCAAGGACGTGGTCAAAATGCTCGCCGATGCCTGTCATCGCCGGAACTTCCCGCTGTGCCTCTATTATTCCATCGCCGACTGGCATCAGCCGAATTACCCGAACCAAGGACGCCACCACGAACTGCCACCGCAACCAGGCGACCAGCCGGACCTGATGAAGTACCTCGAGTTCCTGAAGGCCCAAATCCGGGAACTCTGCACGAATTACGGCGAGATTCACGGCATCTGGTGGGATATGAACGTGGACAAACATGTGGACCCCGCAATCAATAACCTCATCCGGCAGCTCCAGCCCAAGGCCGTCATCAACAACCGGGGCTATGACGAGGGAGATTTCGGCACCCCGGAACGCGATTATGACAAAACCGGCGAAGAACTGTTGAGCTTTGAAAAACGCACCGAAGCCAACCAATCCGTCGGCATGGAAAGCTGGGGGTACCGCGTGGATGAAGATTATTATTGCGACCGGCATTTGATGCGCAGCATAGATAAATACCTGGCCCGCGACGCGAATTACCTGCTGAATGTCGGCCCGCGCGGCGACGGCGCCATCCCACCCGAGTCGGTGGCCATCCTGGAGCGAATCGGTAAATGGTACCAGTCCGTCAAGGAATCGCTCGAAGGCGCGACGTCAGCCTCTTATTTAACGGCCAACCGCAACGTGTTACTCACCCGCAAAGGGAACAACCTGTATGTCCACCTGCACAAGGACCCGGCGGGCGACGCGGTAAAGCTCAAGCCGCTGACTGTGGCCCCGCGCAAAGCCACGCTGTTAAACACCGGCCAGCCGGTGGAATGGGCAACGGATATGGTCCCCAGCGATCACGTCGAGCAAAAGGGATATCTGCGCCTGCGCAAGTTGCCCACCAACGAGCAGGCAAACTCGCTGCTGGTGGTAAAGCTGGAATTCGACACCCCGCCCGAACTGATGGATCCGCAAGGCACTGTGGATAAGGATGATATCAAGCGAAGGTAACCGAAACAGTCATGGGCGAACCTGAGCGATACCGGCTGGTGGTGGTGGCTCCCGTGTATGAGGACGCGGAGTCGGCGGCGCTTTTATTGGGGAACCTGGGCCGGACATTTGCTGGCTTGGATGTGACGTTGCGGGTATTGCTGGTGGATGACGGTTCACCGGTGCCGCTGATTCAGCAGTTGAAGCTTCCTGCGGATATTCCACTGCCGCACGTGGCGGTGTTGCGTTTGCGGCGCAACGTGGGACATCAGCGCGCCATCGCCCTCGGAGCGGCCTTTGTGCATGAGAAAATTCCCTGCGACGCCATGCTGGTGATGGATGCCGACGGGGAGGATCGCCCGGAAGACGCCACCCGCCTGCTGGCGCGCTGCCGGGAACTGGCCGGCGAGCGGGTGGTCTTTGCCGAACGCACCCGCCGCAGCGAATCGCCGCTATTCCTGGGGCTGTACCAATTGTACCGCCTGTTGCATTGGGTGCTGACCGGCATTTCCGTGCGGGTGGGCAACTTCAGCATCGTGCCAGCCAGTCGGCTGCCCGCGCTGGTCACCCTGCCCGCGTTGTGGAATCATTATGCCGCCGCGATTTTCCAGGCGCGGCTGCCGCGCGAATTGCTGCCCACCGCGCGCGGCACCCGCTACCGCGGGGCTTCCAAGATGAACTTCGTGGGGCTGGTGATGCACGGGTTGCAGGCCATTTCGGTGTTCAGCGATGTGGTGGCGGTGCGGTTGCTGTTGGCCGTCTGCCTGCTGGCGGGCGGTTGCGGCGCGCTCGCCGCCGGCTCGGTCGCCACGCTGTTATACGGCGGCCCCGCCCTGCCACCGTGGGCGCCGTATGCCATCGGGGGATTGCTGATCGCGGCGCTCACGCTGGTGCTCGGTTGTTTCTCCCTGGCGCTAACCCTGTTGACGCAACGCAACAGCCTGGACTTTATTCCCATCCGCGACTATCACTATTTTATAGAGAGCAGCGTGACCGTCCATGAGTGAGCAAACCTATGTCGGCGGGGAATTGGCGCTGTTTGCGCACGCGCACCGGTGGAAGGCTTACTGGATTTCCCGGCTGCGCCCGTTCCTGGGCGGCGCGGTATTGGAAGTCGGCGCGGGCATCGGATCCAACACACTGCTATTACGCCTCGGCAACGAGCGGCGCTGGGTGTGCCTGGAACCGGACGCCCAACTGGCGGCCCAACTCAAGCAGCGCATTGCCGAAACCCCTGCCTGCCGGAATTCCGAAGTGCATATCGGCACCTTGGAATCACTGGCCTCAACCGAAGTTTTTGACACAATCCTGTACATTGATGTGCTGGAGCACATCGAAGATGACTGCGGCGAACTGCGGCGGGCCGCGCGTCATCTGGCACCGGGCGGGCGCCTGGTGGTGCTCTCGCCCGCGCACGGCTGGTTATTCAGCCCGTTCGATAAGTCCATCGGGCATTTCCGGCGATATACCGCCAAAATGCTGGCGTCCTTGACGCCGCCGGAGCTGTGCCTGGCCCGAGCGTTTTACCTCGACTCGGTTGGCCTGCTGGCCTCCGCCGCCAACCGCCTGCTGCTCCGCCAATCCCTGCCCACCTTGAAACAAATCCAGGTTTGGGACCGCTTCATGATCCCCTGCTCGCGGATACTCGATCCGCTGACCGGCCACCGCCTGGGCAAAACCGTGGTAGGCGTCTGGGAGCGACCACACTTGCAGAAAACCGAAGCTTGAAAATCGAATCCCGAAATATTCTGAGCTGCAGAAAATGTGGAGGTGAAAGAAGAATTTCGCTCTTTGAACCCATGCACCGACCGCTCCCCCTCAACCGCCCTGCGGGCCCCTTCTCCCCCTTGGGGGAGAAGGCTGGGATGAGGGGGTTCCTGGGGAGAAGTAACATTCCAAGCTCCTCAATGGGCTCTCAGGAAAATTGGCAGCCCGAATGAATATCCCACCTCCCAGCCACAGTCCCCGCTCCGATTTTCAGCCTTCGGATTTACCTTCCTGTATTTCCCGGTTCAAATGCCCCCCAAATTTGCAATTTACAATTTTCAATTTGCAATGCCCCGTTCCCATCCATCCTGAAAATCCTGTCTCGTCTTTTGCCATGTTCCCCTTTCGCGTTTTTCGCGTGATTGGCGGTTCAATTTTCAATTCTGTGATCTCTGTGTTCTCTGCGGTTTCAATAGATGCACTCCCGGAAAAATAAACAGCCCGAATGAATATCCCACCTCCCAACCAGCTCCCTCCCTCTGAATTTCGGCCTTCGGCCTTCGGCCTTCTTTCGGTTTTCGGTCTTCGGTTTTCGGATTTCACTCGCTCCACCATAACCATTGGCTTGTTCCTGGTGGTGGCCGCCGCCTACGGTTATTACACCATTTTCAGTCGGCCCATGAGCCCGGATGA
Source organism: Verrucomicrobiota bacterium (assembly GCA_037139415.1). Taxonomy (NCBI): domain Bacteria; kingdom Pseudomonadati; phylum Verrucomicrobiota; species Verrucomicrobiota bacterium. The sequence goes on from JBAXGN010000272.1 coordinate 3,909, forward strand.
AGGGTACCTGATGCTGACCGTCCGGGGGTTCATGGATGGACATCCGCTCTACGACAGCGTGTTCACACAATACGGCCCCTTTTACTATCTCGATCAATGGCTGGTGCGCACGCTGACCGCGCTACCCCTGACCCATGACGCCACCCGACTGTTCAGTATTTTCCATTGGCTGACGGCATCCGTGCTGCTGGCGTTGGCCGGTGGGGTGATGATGCGGTCTTTCCTGGGCGGCCTGCTGGTGTTCATGCAAACAGTGATTCATCTGAGTCCTCTGGCCAATGAACCCGGGCATCCGCAGGAACTGGTGGTACTGCTGTTGGCACTGGCTGTACTGCTGGCCGCGCGCCCATCCCGCCGAATTCCGGGGTTGGAACTGCTCGCCGTGATCGGAGTCGCCCTCGGCTTCACCAAAGTCAACGTCGGCGTGTTCTATGTGTTCGCCCTGTTCCTGGCCATTCGTTGCCATGGGGATGACCGCCTGAACCGCGCACCCTGGAGCTGGCTCTTTCCCGGAGTATGCGCCGTGCTGCCCTTCCTGCTGATGCGCCGACATTTGGAGGCGGATTGGTGTCGCAATTACGGCGTGGTGATGGCGTGTGCCGTGGCGGCAACGCTTCTGGTTGCCCAACAAACGGCGGTGAAACGACGTTGGATGCCGGGCGAATACCTACGGTTGGGGGCGTGCCTGGTGGTGCCGTCCTTGATGCTGTTCGGATTTACCGTATTCACCGGCACCTCCCTGCACGGGGCGGTGGATGGCCTGGTACTGACTCCGCTGCGAATGCCTGGCGTGGCCCTGTTGCGACTTTTGTTGCCGGACACCGTGCTACTGAACGCGGCCTTGGCGCTCACCCTGGCCATCTGCGTGACTTGGAAAGGCACCACCGGACGCTGGGCGAACAGCCTCGCCGTGCTCAAGGGCATTTACGGATTGGTCGGTATTCTATGGCTAGTGAGCGATCCACGCGCGCAATTGGGATACCTGTTACCTTGGGTCTGGCTGATGCTGGTGCCCGGCACGAACGACGCGCCCCGCACCGCCGAGACCACATTCCCCCGGATTTTCCTTTGCGTGATGGCGGCCTGGCAAGGCTTGCAGGGATATCCGATCGCGGGCACCCAAGTTGCCTTGGGCACCATGCTCCTGGTGGTGGTCTACACAGTGTGTCTGGGCGACGCGCTTCGGGCATCACCAATTTCAGAACGGATCCTGCCCCAGCTTCAGTCTCTGTCCCCGCGTGTCATTGGCTGGGGACGGGCCTTGATCGTGATGATCATGCTATACTGGTTCGCCAACGTGTGGTGCGGACTGCCGGAACTGCGACAATACCACACCAGCCTGACGCCGCTCGACTTGCCAGGCTCACGTTTGGTTCGTCAACCGGAGGCGACAGCGCATTTTCTGCGTGCTCAGGTGCAATATCTGCGGACCGAATGCGACACCTTCATCTCCTACCCCGGCTTTTGCAGCCTTTATCTATGGGCGGAAAAACCACCTCCCACCCAATTAAACAGCACCGGCTGGGGCCAACTGAGCCACGCCCAGCAGGAGCAGATCATCGCTGCCCTGCGTCAGGCCAAACGCCCGGTCATCGTGGTGGACGAGGGCTTGGCGAAACGCTGGGAACTGGGCATTCCGGAGCCAATTCGCCCCATGGTTTCCTTTATCACAGAAGAATGCCAACCCGTCCACCGCATCGGCAGCAACCTGATCTTCCGGCCCAGAAAACGGGAACCGAATCCGGGGATGTTATAGCACTTTCATAACTTACGCAGCCGCTCGACATCAGTCGGCGCTGAATTATTTCCAGGTCTTTTCCCCTTTCGCGTGTTTGGCGTGATTGGCGGTTAAATGCCCCCCAATTTTCAATGTCCATGTGGTCAATCGGGTCTATGCGGTCCCCCAATTTGCAATGCCCGGCTCTTTACACATCCCATCAGTCCCATTCCCCCCATTCTCAATTGTCCATTCCCCGATCACTTCCGCCTTTAGCCTTCATACTTCATTTTTTGCCATATTCCCTTTTCGCGTGTTTGGCGTGATTAGCGGTTAAATGCCCCCATTTTCAATGTCCATATGGTCAATCGGGTCCATGCGGTCCCAACCACTGCTAACTGGTTACTGGTTACTTGCCTTCCGCCTTCATCCTTCATACCTCATACTTTCCCTGCCATCCTGTCTTCATTTTTTTCCATATTCCCCTTTCGCGTGTTTGGCGATTAGCGGTTCAATTTCCAATGCCCGGCTCTTTACTCATCCCATCAGTCCCATTCGTCCTATCCATTCCTATTCAGTTTCTATCCCATCAACCTCTCATATCACCTTCCAAATACGGATGCCGAATGTGTCTTTAAGACTATAGACTTAAAGTCAACGGAGACGTGTACTGTGGAATGGTAAAGCGTAAGGCTTTAGCTCTGGAATATTACGTCTCTATGGTAGCGAAGAAATTCCTGTGAAGGTTCAGTCAGTTTATCTGGCAACCGAATGGGCTTCCCTTCAAACGGAACAAAATTTTGCTCCAGCGTTGGCTGCGGAAAATATCTCCTTAGACGCTGACTCAAAATCACGTTGAATTTCTCGTCAATCGCAATAAGGCCAGAATCAAACGCAGCGTCATGAAGACTTGAGAGGCAAAGTCCGTTTCGCGGATTAAGCCGCTCTTCTAGGCAATCACTCCACGGCTTGATATGGCTAGCCACGAGTAAACGTGGAATGTTAACACCGCTGATACAACATCGAACATCGTAGGCGTTGAGTATCGCTTGCCGGAAGAATTGCTGGCCACGACGAGTTTTGACTGTTGACTGCCCTTCTGTTGGCCCGCTTGGAATATTATGTCTGCCTGTCTCTAAACGAATCTCGTCACGCTGGAGAAAGTCCACTTCACGGTCATTATCTCGGGTGAATAGATCGTGAAGCATCTGTTCGCTTTCCACACCGAGCGTGGCGACCTTCTCACGGAACTCAGTCCACATTTCACAGTCCATTTTAGTGGCACCTGATAAACCTCGGATACCTCGTGCCTGCTGTACTGGATCGAGGGAAGCGAAGTTACAGAGTTTCATTGCCAGACTGCTTGGCGAACGTCCCATCTTCTGCGCTACTTCGATGATAATCGGGTTGCCTCGGTGCAGTTTTCCAAATGGCAGTTTACAGTAAAGATTCAGTGCAATCAGGAAGTGCTCGCGCGTCCATTTAACACTTTGTGTTTTCGGCATGGGGTGAGCATGTCACAAATTCACCTTGCTGCGAAGTGAAAAAACTTGCAATCGCTATCATTCCTGGCCAGGTATTCTTGTCGAATTATGTCCAAATCCGATATCAATAGTGGAAATGTTGTGAAGCGAGAAACTGCGCCTCTCCAGACAGGTTATTGCATCTACACCGACACCATTTGCCAAGGACCAGTTCCTGTCGTCACCGATGGCGAGAATAAATTTGTTGTTTTTGAGACTGAGTTGCTAGCACAACGGGAAATTGCCGATAACGTCATGATCCGTATCCAGCAGTTTTTAGACGGGGAGCGGGACTTTGAAGACGCTATCACCGTGGAGGAATATGTAGTCCCAGTAGATGTTTATCCAGACGGCACTATTCTGGACGAATGTGGCAACTCTTTTGGCCTCATTGCGCATTAACCGAACTTTCGACACTGGGACGGGTTTTTAATAAAAATCCCTGGCGCAA